>CAIVAX010000379.1 GCA_903903935.1 uncultured Hyphomicrobiales bacterium
CGGCCGCCGGGCTCTCGACCACCACGACAAGCTCAGGCTTGTTAGATGAGGCGCGCACCAAGCCCCAAGTTCCATCGCCAACCGTCACCCGCACGCCATTGACGGTGACCACCGAGGTGATGGCCTGACCAATGAGCTTTTCGCCCTTTTTATGCATGGCCTGAATGGTGGCGGTGATCTGATCGACAATGCCGTATTTCACCTCATCGCCACAATGGGGCGACATGGTCGGTGATCCCCACGTATGGGGTAGATCGGCGTAAAGATCAGCCATGGTTTTTTGCGGATTGCGATCGAGCATTTCCAGCACATAAATGGCGGTCAGCAAGCCATCATCATAGCCCCGTCCAATGGGAGCATTAAAAAAGAAATGGCCGGATTTCTCAAACCCCGCCAAAGCGCCCAACTCCGAGACACGGCGCTTGATATAGGAATGGCCGGTCTTCCAATAATCGGCTTTGACGCCCTGTGCCTGCAACATGGGATCAGAGGCAAACAGGCCGGTCGATTTCACATCGACCACAAAGGTTGCGCCCTGATGCAAGCGCGAGAGATCACGCGCCAGCATGACACCAATTTTATCGGCAAAAATCTCTTCGCCATGATTGTCCACAACGCCGCAGCGATCGCCATCACCATCAAAGCCAAGCCCGACATCGGCGCCATGCGCCCGCACGGCATCGGCCATGGCATGCAGCATTTTCAAATCTTCGGGATTGGGATTATAGCGCGGGAAATTATAGTCTGGCTCAACATCCAACGGGATCACCTGACAGCCCAAAGCCTCCAGCATGCCCGGCGCAAAGGCTCCCGCTGTGCCATTGCCACAGGCCGCAACAACTTTGAGTTTGCGCGTGAGTTTGGGGCGATCGAGCAGATCGGCAATATAGCGATCGGCAAAGCCTTCAACAAAGCGATAAGACCCACCATCGGCATAGCGAAAGCGCCCTTCAAGGACGATATCACGCAAACGGCCCATTTCATCCGGGCCAAAGGTGACGGGGCGCTGTGCCCCCATTTTCACACCTGTCCAGCCATTGTCATTATGCGAGGCGGTGACCATGGCCACGGCGGGCGTATCAAGCGCGAATTGCGCATAATAGGCCTTGGGCGACAGGGCGAGGCCAATGTCATGCACTTTCACGCCGCCCGCCATCAGGCCAGTGATCAGCGCATATTTGATTGAAGAGGAATAAGAGCGATAATCATGGCCGGTGGAGAGTTCGGGCTTCACGCCCATTTCATGCAGCAAAGTCGCCAAACCTAGGCCCAAGGCTTGTACGCCCATGAGATTGATTTCTGAGCCAAACAGCCATCTGGCATCATATTCGCGAAAGCCGGTTGCTTTGACCAGCGGGCCTGACTCATAGGCATACGTATTGGGCTGCAAGATCTGGGCAGGCTTAGGATAGGACATGATCGGATCTCAAATCAGAGAAGCAAAACGATAGATAAAGCTTCATAACCGTTTTACCATTACGAGATGTTAACGGCAAAACAGGACGGTTTTAGCATGAGCCTGAGATATAATCTGCTATTGCCTTAGCTTCGTCCCGAAATGGCCCGATGAACTTGGCTGATCTCAATTTGGCTGACCACACACAGAGCGGCAAATTACCCAGAGCAGAGGCTGCAGCGTTGACGGCAGCCCCTGTCGTGCAAGCGCCAGCTCATGCCCGCTCTGTAGAGAGCATTCTTGCCCCGCAAAGCCGGCTCGCGGAGGGTTTTGACGTCACCTTCATCCTGATCCTGCTCAGCCTTCTCGGGCATGTGATTTTAGGCGGAGGGGTGGATTATTTTGAGCAATCAAAGGCGCGTCGTCTCAACCCCGCACCCGAGGCGATTTCGGTTGAATTGGTTGAAGACAAGCCCCCAATTGAAGAGCCAAGCCCACCACCAAGGACCGCTGAGCAAATTAGCCCTGCCGCACAGCAGCCACTACAAGCCGAGCCGGCACCACAGGCGCCCGACTCCATTGTAAAGCCTGAGCCACAGGCACAATTAGCGCAGGCCCCCAATGCGCTGGCGCAAGATGAGCCCAAAACTTCTGATGCTCCGCCATCGCAAGAGGCGTTGAAGGCGCCAGAGCCAGAGATCAGCGTGCCGCAAGAGCCGCGCCCTGTTCCAACTCAAGCACCCGTTCCGCTTGCTGAGCAATCTCCCGTGGTTGAGCCCGCGCCCATGGTTGAGCCTGCACTTGTGGCGAAGCCTGCACCTGAGGTTGAGCCAGCAAAAAAGCCACAGGCTGCGCCGCGCAGACCGACCCTACCGCCCTCTTTGGCGCGCCCCCTGCCCGATGCCCCCGAAGTGCAATTTCTGCCAGGCGCCTTTCGCGTGATTGCCACCGATCAGGAGCCGGGCCTCAGCGCCCGCGACAATGAGACTTATAAAGCCTTGGTGTTTGAGCGTCTCATCGCGGCCAAACTCTATCCAGCCGCAGCGCGGCAAAGACGCGCCAAAGGCATTGCTCTGATCAATTTCATGCTCGATTCAGCTGAGCAAGTGGCGGGGGTTAGTCTGATCCGCTCGAGCGGCGATGGCGATCTTGATCGCGAGGCGCTGGCCATGGTCAAACGTGCCGCGCCCTATCCGCCCCCGCCCTCAGGTGCGGTGCGCTTATTCTCGCCCTTGATCGAATTTGGCAGTGAGGATCAGGAGCCCAGTGTTAACCCAAGCGCGAGGCCGTGAGCGCGGCACCAGTCTTCTATCTGATCGAGGTTGTGCACTTCGCAGGCCTCCTCTGCGACAAAGCGATGCCAATCGGTCAGATTACGCGAGGGCACGCCCACCAAAACCGGATAACCGGCCAAGAGTGCTGTTGCGATCGCATTGCGCAGCCCCTCACCTTCAACTTCGGTCTTGCCAAATTTATTGATGATCAACAGATCACAGCCTTTATCGAGCGAGGCGAGAATATTGGCCTCGACCCGCGCAAAGGCATCGCGATCAAGCCGGCAACCCGAGGCGGCTTGGCCGCGATCTTCTGAAATACGAGTGATGTGACCGCTGGCGAGATCCTCCAGCTCCATATCACAATGTCGGCGATCGGGGCGCGCCCGATCATGCTGCAAAGTGCCCCCTAGATTAACGCCAACCGCGCGAAGGTTCTTGATCAGTGTAAGCAGGATAGACTGAGCCTGCGCCCCATCCTCATAGACCAGAGCGCAGATTGGTTTGCTGTCATCCATATGCGACACCTAAAGCAAGCCAGACGGCGCAAGGCCGTCTGACTTGAAATTGCTGATTACAAAGTCACAGGTGTGCCGATGAAATCGCGTTTGCCAATTTCAATGCCGCAATGACGCAAAATTCCATAAGCGGTGGACATATGGAAATAGAAATTGGGCAGAGCAAAGCCGATCAGATAGGCCCCCCCTTTGAAATGACGCTCGCCCGAGGGGAATTTCAGTACAACATCGACATCTTCCTTGCCGTTGACTTGCTCGGGCTTGATCGATTTGACGAAGGTGATCGCCTGCTGCACACGCGCATGCAATTCAGCAAAGCTGGTTTCATTGCCGGGGAAGTTTGGCAATTCAACACCGGCCAGACGACCAACGCCGCTCACCGCATGATCGGTCACCGCGCGCACCTGACGCACCAATGGGAACATGTCGGGATAGAGCCGCATGTTGAGCAAAAAGGCTGGATCAATCTTCTTGGCTTCGGCCTGTGCCGCTGCCTTTTCTAGAACGCCCGCCATGCTGGTGAGGAATTGCACAAAGATGGGTGCGGAAATTGTATAGAGTGACGTGGTCATAGGCTCCCTTTCTTTCTAAAAAACATTCGTTCAATCGACCCTTGCAAGAGCCATGATTGGCTCAGCTGCGCAAGGGATGTCTGGCTTTTTACATGCCAACTTATTTTCACTTGCCACTTATTTTTACATGCCACTTATTTTTACATGCCAACCCGGCGCTTCCATAAATCCCAAGCGCGCGAGGCAGAGGTGATATTGACCGCATCGGCCTTGACGCCCTCCTCTTGATCCAGAGCGGCAATGAGGCCGCCACCAGCCAGCGCATGGGTTTGCAATTGCAGGCGGGCATTGACCTCTGTGTAAACAGCCCGGAAGACAGCAATGGACAGGCTGGGACCGGTGGCAACGCTGCCATGAGCGCGCATCAACGCAATGGGATTTTGTCCCAGAATCCGCGCCAATTCAGCGCCCTTTTGATGATTGCCCACGAGCATATCGGTGGCTCCGAATTTGTCGTGAATGTTAAAGATAGGCGCACCGCCCGCCAAAAAGGCGGCATTGTGATACATGGCCCGCATGGGCACGCCTGTCAGTCCAAAGGGAATGACGGAGGGCGAATGGCTGTGGACGACAGAATTGACATCGGCGCGCTGCTTATAGATTTCGCCATGAATGAAGCGCTCGAGAAAGCCGGAGCGCCCTCTGGCTTCGCAGGCCTCGCAATCGAGATCAAATTCCATAATGTCATCGGCGCTCACCAGAGCAGGCGCCAGAGAGCGGGACATTAAAAACCGATCCGGCCGGGCAGGATGACGCATGCTGACATGGCCAAAGGCATCAACCACGCCTTGATCGGCCAGAATGCGGCTGGCGGCGGCCAGATCTTCCAGAATGGCGCGATCAACAGGGCCGGCTGAGGCGGGAACCGGGCGACTACTGTAGCCCATATCGGCTGGGGACAGGGCCATAAATCCATTGGCCGAAATCTGATGGCAGGCGCATTGAACCAATCGCATTTATTCCTCCAGCCAGACAGGCCTCACTATAGTGATCGCGTTTGAAACGTCTCACGCCCTTAGGATCGGATGGCGACGATCCAGCAGGCTATCTGGGCCCAGTGGTAGCAGCCTGCGCTATAAATTCAATAGTGGGGCCGATTGGACTGGGCTAGCCAAATAATGCTAGTCTGCCCACTAGAAATGAACGGGCGGAGGCCATAATGACTTTAGGGACAAGATATTGGCTGGGTTTGGGTATCGGAATGACGCTGACGCTGTCAGCCGGGCCGCTGTGGGCGCAAAATCTGATCATTGGCAGCGCGACCGAGCCCTCGGCCATTGATCCGCATTTTGCAAGATCCGGCAATAATCAAAACATTGCCCAGCAAGTGTTTGATCGTCTCGCCTCCATTGATGAGAATCTGCAACAACATCCCGCCATTGCCGAGAGCTGGACCAATGTGAACCCCACCACATGGCGCATTAAAGTGCGCGCTGGCGTCAAATTTCATGATGGCTCGCCGCTCACCGCCGATGATGTGATCTATTCGCTCAATCGTCCCAAGGAAATTGCCAATAGTCCGGCGCCCTTCACCGGCAATATTGCCTCGATTGCGGCGATGAAAATGGTGGATGATCACACGATTGATTTCACCACACGCGAGCCCACACCTGATTTCATTGAACAGATTGGCTCTGTCTATGTTGTCTC
>CAIVAX010000380.1 GCA_903903935.1 uncultured Hyphomicrobiales bacterium
AATACAGGCGGCATGGGTGCTTACTCCCCGGCGCCCGTCGTCACCCCGCAGATTGAAGCGCGCGTGATGCAGGAGATTATCCTGCCCACTTTGCGTGGCATGAAGGCGCGCGGAACACCTTTCAAGGGCGTGTTATTTGCAGGCCTGATGATTGGCCCCAAAGGGCCGCAATTGATCGAATTCAACGCTCGTTTTGGCGATCCTGAAACACAAGTCATGTTGCCGCGTCTGGCGGAAGATTTGCTCGATCTCTTGCTGGCCTCTGCCAAAGGGCATTTGCCCGATCGCCCCGTGCGTTTGTCCGATCAATGCGCTTTGACCATTGTCTATGCGGCCAAGGGCTATCCCGATGCGCCCGAGCGTGGCTCCGTGATTGGCAATCTGGACGCCGCCACGCATATGCCGGATGTGATTGTCACCCATGCTGGGACAAAGGCCAATGGCCTCACCCTTCTGGCCAATGGTGGGCGCGTGCTCAATATCACAGGTCTGGGGCGTGATGTGGCGCAAGCGCGTGAGCGGGCTTATGCGGCGATTGAAAAAATCAATTGGCCAGGTGGCTTTTATCGCCGCGATATTGGCTGGCGCGCTTTGGCCAGATAAAGCCAAGTGATTTTGATTTCAATTCAAGTGACTTTGATTTCAACTGAGGTGTGACCATGGCTCAATTGCATATTCGTCTTGCCACACATGAGGATCTGCCGATTCTGATTGCCATGTTGGCGGATGATTTTCTGGGCAAGGAACGCGGCGATCACATCTCACAAGATCTTGCGCACAGCTATGATGAAGCCTTTGCCGCAATCGAGGCCAATCCCCATCAATCCTTGCTTGTTGCAGAACGCGAGGGGCAGGTCATCGGCTGTTATGAGCTCACGCTCATCCCCGGCCTGTCCTATCAAGGCGCGTGGAAGGCGATCATTGAAGGCGTGCGCATTGCTTCGCCCTGGCGTGGTCAGGGCTATGGGCATCAGCTCTTGTCGCATGCCATCAGCTTGGCGCGTTCTAAGGGGGCGCGGACTTTGGAATTGACCACCAATAAGCAACGTAAAGATGCCCAGCGCTTTTATGATCAATTGGGCTTCAAAAATTCACATGAAGGCTACAAGCTCGACTTGTGATGAGTCCCAGTCATTCTAGCTGCGTCTTGCTTTGAAAAAATCGCGCAGCAATTCTGCCGATTGGCTTTCTCTGATCCCGCCATAGACCTCAGGCACATGATGGCAGGTGGGGTGACTGAAGATGCGTGCGCCATGATCAATCGCGCCGCCCTTCAAATCCGGCGCGGCATAATAGACGCGGCGCAGACGCGCCAGCGAGATCGCGCCCGCACACATAGCGCAGGGCTCAAGCGTCACATAAAGATCGCAGCCAATCAGCCGCTCTGAGCCCAAGGTCTGCGCAGCGGCGCGAATGGCCAGCATTTCAGCATGGGCCGAGGGATCGCGCGCAGCGATGATGCGATTGCCCGCACGCGCCACAATCTTGCCCTCAGAGACAATACAGGCTCCCACTGGCACTTCGCCCCTGTGGGCGGCGTCCTTGGCCTCGTCAAAGGCAATATCCCAAGGATCTTGAGTGAGAGGATCTTGAGTGAGAGGGTCTGGAACGCTTTGCATCTGAGATTTACCCTCGCGGGAGACAGGATTTGAGGCGATTTGGTCGTTTTGATGAAAATTCTGGCTCATTTAGTCCCGTCTCGCTTCGCCTGCCATGGTGCGGCCTCAATGTCTCTGCTATCAGATCGGCATGACGCGTGACACAGACAATCGTTCCAAACCACCCCGCAGACCCAGCTTCAAATCTGGATCAAAACCAGACTCACGACCAGAGCGCGGATTCGCAGGTCGGGACGAGCGGCCCAAAACCTCTTCCTCGGGTAAAAGCTCGTTCTCAGGAAAACCGGGCAAGCCTTTTGCTGCCAAGGGCGATCAACGCGCTGAGCAAAAGCCTTGGGCCAAAGAAAAAACTTGGGCCAAAGATAAATCTGCCTCCCGTCCCGCCAAACGGGCGCCGCGGCCAGAGCAGGCCGAGACGGCTTCGGCACATGCCGTCGATGGGGCACAGCGCATTGCCAAAGTCATGGCCCGTGCGGGCCTGTGCTCGCGGCGCGATGCCGAGCAATGGATTGAGGCTGGCCGTGTGGTCGTCAATGGAACTGTGCTCACCAGCCCCGCTTTCAATGTGAAGCCGGAGGATAAGGTCGTCGTGGATGGTCGCCGCTTGGCTGAGCCCGAGCGCACGCGCTTGTTTCTATTTCACAAGCCGCGCGGCTATGTGACCACGGATCGAGATCCTGAAGGGCGGCCGACGATTTTTGAAGCCATGCCCGATGGTCTGCCGCGCGTGGTGACGATTGGCCGATTGGATATTAACACCGAAGGGCTATTGCTGCTCACCAATGATGGCGGCTTGGCGCGTATGTTGGAATTGCCCGCCACCGGATGGCTGCGCCGCTATCGCGTGCGCGCCAAGGGCAAAACCGATCAAGCGCAGCTTGATGCTTTGCGTCAGGGTGTCACCATAGAGGGCATTGTTTATGCCGGTATTGAGGCCAAGCTCGATCGCGAGCAGGGCGCCAATGTCTGGCTTACAATGGGCCTGCGTGAGGGCAAGAATCGCGAGATCAAGCGCGTGCTTGAACATATGGGTCTTGAGGTGAATCGCCTTATTCGTCTCTCCTTCGGGCCGTTCCAATTGGGCGAAATTGCCGAGGGCGAAGTCGAGGAAGTGCCCACCCGTATTCTCAAAGATCAATTGGGCCCGGCTTTGGCTGCCGAAGCTGGCGTTGATTTTGATGGTCCTGCCGATCAGATCGAAAAAGCTGACGAAGAGCACAGCGAGCGCATTCAAAAAGAGCGCCGTGATCGCAATCGCGATCGTAAAATTGAACGCGCACCCAAGCCCGATCTGGAAGAGCCGCCGCGCCCGCGTGTGGATCGCCCCAAGCCGGGACAACGCAAGCATGTGTCCGTGCTGCGAGCTGAGCGAGAAGAAGGTGCACAGCAGCGCCGCCGCGTTGAAACAACACAGACGCAAGATCGCAAAGGCCGCTCTGTTCGTATTGAGCGCCTCGCCTCTGTGTCGGATAAGCCCGAAAAACAAACACGCAATGGCCGCCGCTTTGCCCGTCAACGCGAAGAAGGCGAAGAGTCACACTTCAAGAGCCGTGGCAGCCGCCGTACCTCCTCTGGGCGCGAGGATGTTGCCCCGCGCAAAGAGCGCGGAGTGCGTGAATCTTCCATTAATGAGCGCGGAGCGCGTGGATCTTCCATTAATGAGCGCGGAGCGCGGGGAGCTTCCTTTAAAGGCTCTTCCTTCAAAACAGAGAGATCAGATTCGTCCGCAGAGCGTTCGCCGCGCAGTCCTCAAAGAGCACCGCGCAATGAGCGTTCGTTTGATGGTGAGAGACCCAATCGCTCCCGCTCCAATGATTTTGACCAGCGCGGAAAATTCAAGACAGGCGAGGGCAGAAGCTCCACTGGCCGAACTGGCCCAAATAGAGACGGCCCAAATAGAGGTGGATCTGGCAGAAGCGGCTCTTTCAAAAGCGGCTCGGATCAAGGCGGCTTTGACAAGCGTGGCAAAGGACCGCGCTCCACAGGTCGCCCTGCTACTGGTCGCTCGCCGACTGGCCGCACGCCCAGGGGTCGCACTCCCACTAGTCGCACGCCTCGTTAAGCAATAAGGATGCACCATGCGGATCATTGGTGGACGCCTGAAAGGGCGGCAACTCAAAGGCCCGTCCAGCATGACTGTGCGCCCGACATCGGACCGCCTGCGCGAAACCATCTTTAATGTTCTCGCTCATGCCTATGATGCGCCAGTGGACAGCGCGCGCGTGATTGATCTCTTCGCCGGCACAGGTGCTCTGGGGCTTGAGGCTTTGTCACGCGGTGCGACTTTTACACTCTTTGTCGATGACTCTTCTGAAGGCCGCGCTTTGCTGCGCGCCAATGTGGAGGCCTTGGGTCTAGGTGGCGAAAGCAAAATCTTTCGGCGCGATGCCACACGCTTGGGACCCATGCCGCCGCAACAGCCCTTCACTCTGGCCTTTCTTGATCCGCCCTATGAAAAAGATCTCGTGCCTCGCGCCATGGCCTCTTTGCGCGAAGGCGACTGGCTGGCTTTAGGCGCTTTATGCGTGGTGGAAGAAAGCAGCGCTGTCGAGATTGCGCCCATGGCGGGCTTTACCCATCTTGAAACCCGCACTTATGGCGAGACCCAGATTCAATTCTGGCAAAAAGATTGAGGCATTCAAACGCGTGCCTTCGATCAATTATTTGCGGCCAAACAGACGTTCAAGATCGCTGAGTTTGAGTTCAACATAAGTCGGGCGGCCATGATTGCATTGGCCAGAGCCAGGGGTTGCCTCCATCTCGCGCAATAAAGCATTCATCTCGTCGCCTGTTAACCGCCGTCCGGCGCGCACGGAATGATGACAGGCCATAGTGGCCAGCACATGATCTAATCTGCGCTCAAGCGGTGTTGTCGAGCCATCTTCCGTCAACGTATCGACGACATCTTTGATCAGACTTGTAAGATCCCCATCTTTCAACAGAGCAGGGGCCTCAGTCACCGCTATGGCGCCTGGCCCAAAGGATTCAACTTTGAGACCCAATTCATCCAGCTGCGCGGCATGATCCAATAAGCGCTGGGCATCATGCGCTTCAAGCTCAACGATACAGGGAATGAGCAGAATTTGCCGGTCAATGCCCTTCATCGCCCGCTCGCGTTTCATGCGTTCATAGACCAAGCGCTCATGGGCGGCATGTTGATCAACAACAATAATGCCCTGCCGCGTTTGCGCGATGATATAAGTGTCGTGAATTTGTGCCCGCGCGGCGCCCAAAGGCGCATCAAGATCTTGCGGGGCAGGGCTTTGCTCATGCGAGCGCGCATCAGCAGAGGGGTGTAAATCCTGCCCGAAGATGTGCTGATCTTGTTCCGCAAAACCGGGCCGGGCAAATTCTTGAGCAAGAGGCGCTGAGGGTGAAGTCCGCCAATCCCAATTGGCATTCAAATTGGCTCTTGCATCCGAACGAGGAAAGAATGCGCTGTCATTCAGCACTCTGCTGAGACCGCGAGGTTGAAAGCTCGCCAAAGTGCGCGCCCCACCCAGACTTGAGGCGCGGTGCATCGCCTCACTCAAGGCTTGTCGCAAAGCGCCTATGATCAATCCGCGCACAAGGCCGGGATCGCGAAAGCGAACTTCAGCTTTGGCGGGGTGCACATTGACATCAACAAATCTTGGATCGCAGGTGATGAACAAAGCAAGGGCAGGATGGCGATCCGAGGGCATATAATCCATATAAGCGCCGCGCACCGCCCCATGCAGCACTTTATCGCGCACGGGTCGTCCGTTCACATATAAATATTGCGCGCTGCTATTGGCTTTATGAAAAGTTGGCAATCCGGCAAAACCTCTGAGCTGCAGACCTTCGCGCTCTGCATTCACAGCCACAGCATTGTCGCGAAACTCTGAGCCGAGCACTTGCGCCAATCTGGCCAACCAGCCATCTTTCCCTACCGGACAGGTGGCATAGTCTAGCCCTGCAATATGATCACCGCTCAGGCTAAAGCGCACCTGCGGATGCGCCATGGCCAAACGCTTGATCACATCAACCACGGCTTGCGCTTCTGCGCGATCTGTTTTGAGAAATTTTAAACGCGCCGGTGTGGCCGCGAATAAATCCCGCGCCTCAATGCGTGTGCCCTTCGCATGTGAAGTTGGGGCAACCTTGGATTTATGTCCCTGCTCAACACGAATGACATGCGCCTGCGCGCCATCGCGCGTCCGGCTATGAATTTCGAGTGAGGAGACAGAGGCAATCGAGGGCAGTGCTTCGCCGCGAAAACCCAATGTGGCAATCGTTTCCAAATTGCCATCGCTCAGCTTGGATGTCGCATGCCGATCGACGCAGAGTTCAAGATCTTCTGCATCCATGCCAATGCCATCATCGCTGATGCGGATTAAGCGACGCCCGCCAGATTCAATGACAATGTCAATGCGGCTCGCCTCTGCATCCAGCGCATTTTCGACAAGCTCTTTGACTGCTGAGGCCGGTCGTTCAACGACTTCGCCAGCAGCAATGCGATCAACAAGGATGGAATCGAGACGACGAATGGGCATGTTCGAATCGTGCTAAATCATGGTAACAGCTGTGCTTATCATAGAGCACGAGGACGGGTCTGAATTAAAAAATTTCTCCCTTGATCACTGAAATCCAACATCATTTTGCGTTTTTGCGCTGCAGCTATGCGTGCCGAGGCGCTTTGGGGTTTGACCTTGGCCGCAGAGCTGGCTAGGAGTCCGGCGTCTCATTGGAATAAATAATGAAAGTTTTAGCTTTCCTCATTCCAGCCTGTTTGACCTTGTCGGCCTGTGTGGTCGATCAGTCCGGCAATTTGGATATGAAACTTGCGCAAGACGAACAGACCATGGGCCCCTTTGCCTCTGGTACTGTGTTGAATGGTTCTGCTGCTCAAGGGCAGGCCACACAGACGAAATCCGAGCAAACGCAAGTCGTAACTTTCATTGCACCCATCAATCCACCCCTCCCTGTGGCGCGGCCTGATTTTGGTGATCGTCCTCCCGTGCTTGCCAATGCAAAAGCCGGTGAGGCCAATTCGAGTGAAGCGGTCGATGAGGCGCAGCAAACTGCCGATGACGGGCAATCATCCACATTTGCTCAATCAGCCAGCCTCTCGTCAACAGAGCAAACAAGCCCGGCAAGCTGGGGTATCTTCTCTTCGCTCTCTTCAGTTTTGACAGGGAAGGCCGATCCAACCTTGCTCGCTTATCACGATGCTGAAAGCGCCGAAGAAGATGTTGAGGATGATCGCCCGCTTGAGCCCGGCCCCAAGCAAGAGGGTCAGCACTGGCGCGTTGCTTATAACAATGTGGCCACAGATTGCTTTCCAGCTGAATTGAAATCCGCGCTCAATAAAATCGGCGAACATTTCAAATCAGATGTGCTGGTGACCTCTGGTTTTCGGGGCAAAGGCCGACGCGGTTCTTTGCATCGTTCCTGCCGGGCGGCAGACATTCGTGTGATTGGTGTCAGTCCGACCCATCTTGCCGCCTATGCTCGCACCGTTGAGGGTGTCAATGGCGTGGGCACCTATCGGCGCACAAGCGTGACGCATATTGATGTGCGCGAAGATAAATTCGCTTGGCGCTATTAATCTCTAGTTCTGATTATTCCTTGCTCTGATTCATCACATGCTCTGATTGATCACTTTCCCTTTAGCTCTGCGCTGCAGAACTAAGCGACAGATCTGATCGCCTTACCAACCTTATCGGCAATTTCGCCAATCTGATCCTCGCTGACAATCAAGGGCGGTGTCACCAATAATGTCTCACCCGCCAGACGCGTCAGCAAGCCAAGATCATGAAAAGCGTTATGCATCGCCTGATAGGCTCTTTTGCCAACCGCATCTGGAATGGAGGCCAAGTCAAAAGCGGCCGCAAGGCCCACAGTGCGAATATCCAGCACATTGGGCAGCCCCTTGAGGCTGAGCATGGCATCACCCCATTGGGATTCAAGCTGGCGTGAGCGTTCAAACAAATTCTCATCTGCATAAAGATCAAGCGTTGCAAGCCCTGCTGCACAAGCCAGCGGATGGGCTGAATAAGTATAGCCATGGAATAATTCGACAGCCAGCTCCGGCCCTTTCATGAAAGCATCATGAATGCCTTTGCGAAACAAAACGCCGCCCATTGGCGCGGTGCCAGAGGTAATGCCCTTGGCAAAGCAGATCATATCGGGCTGCACGCCATAACGCTCGGCAGCAAAAGCATAGCCCATACGACCAAAGCCTGTGATCACTTCATCAAAGATCAACAGAATGCCATATTTATCGCAGATCTGACGCAATTTCTGCAAATAGCCTTTGGGCGTGGGAAGAACGCCGGTCGAACCTGCCATGGGCTCGACAATCACAGCGGCAATGGTGGAAGCATCATGCAGAGCGACAATATTTTCCAGCTCGTCCGCCAAATGCCCGCCCCAGTCAGGCTCGCCTTTCGTAAAGGCCTGATGCTCGCGATTATAGGTCGTGGGCAAATGATCAACGCCAGCCAGCAAGGAACCAAACACTTTGCGATTGGCCACCATGCCGCCCACTGAAATGCCGCCAAAGCCAACGCCATGATAGCCGCGCACACGCCCAATCAAGCGCGTGCGCGCGCCCTGACCATTGAGATTGTGATAGGCAATCGCGACCTTGAGAGCTGTATCAACGGCCTCTGAGCCGGAATTGACGAAAAACACATGGTCGAGATCGCCCGGGGCCAGTTCGGCAATGCGCGTGGCCAATTGAAAGGCCTTGGGATGGCCATATTGAAAGGTCGGTGAGAAATCGAGCTCGCCCGCCTGATGCTGAATGGCGCTGACAATGGTCTCGCGATTATGGCCTGCATTGCAGCACCACAGGCCCGCTGTTCCATCGAGCACAGCTTTACCCTCGGGCGTGTAATAATACATGCCTTTGGATCTGGAGATCATGCGCGGATTTTTCTTAAACGCCCGATTGGCCGTGAACGGCATCCACCAGGCATCCAGATCATTGGGCTGATCAATTTGGGCAATGGTCATGCGGGCCTCCAAAGGTCGATTTGATTCATCCTAACATTTGCCAGAGTGAATGGAAGCGTTTTGCAAAGCTGGAGGCTTCCCCGCTGGACTTGAGCAAGCGGCTCTTTTAGTCTTGAGCCGGAGGATAAAATGGGACGGCTCGCATCTTGCTATAATATCGAAGATCTTCGCCAGGCGGCGCAAAAGCGCCTGCCCAAAGGCGTCTTCGATTATCTCGACAAAGGTGCTGAGGATCAGATTGCGCTGCGCAATAATCGCCGGGCCTTTGATGAGCTGAAAATGCGCAATCGTGTCCTGCGCGATATTTCTGATGTGAAACTCCACACTGAGATTTTTGGCCGCACGGCCTCGCTGCCTCTGGCCATAGCTCCCACAGGTATTGCCGGTCTGTGCTGGTATGAAGGCGAGTTGGAGCTGGCCAAAGCCGCTGCTAAAATCGGCATACCCTTTACCCTTGCAACTGGCTCCAACACTGCAATGGAAAAGATCGCGCAAGAGGCGGGCGGGCAATTATGGTTTCAGCTCTATATGTGGCGCGAGAAAGAGCTCTCTTATGAGCTTGTGCGCCGGGCCCAGCGCGCAGGGTTTGAAGCACTCATCTGGACGGTGGATATTGGCCATGGCGCCAATCGCG
>CAIVAX010000381.1 GCA_903903935.1 uncultured Hyphomicrobiales bacterium
CTGGCCCGCAAGCCATTTTCGAAGATGAAGATGGATTGGCCTGTTTGTTTCGCGACAATGCCGATCTCAACCTGCTCGCACAGCCTTTCAGCGCGCCCTTTGCGATTGAAAAAGCCTATGTGAAAGCCTTTCCCTGTCTGGCAACAGGACAAGCAGAAACAGCTGCCGCGATTCAAATGCATCATGTGCTGGGCGGGCGCACCGATCACATCGATCACTTTGATGTGATCATGACCGATTATCCCATGGTGCTTGAGCAGCAGAATGATCCAGCCAGACGCCATCCTGATTCACGCGAGGCGGCCGATCATAGTTTTTATTTTCTCGCCGCCGTGGGCCTCATCGATGGCACATTGACCACACGCTCTTATGATAACGAACGCTGGCTTGAGCCTGCAATTGTGAGTTTAATGGCCAAGGGCCATATGCGCATGGATGGAAAGCTGAATCAGCAAGCGCCCAAATCCTATCCTTGCGCGATTGAAGTGACGCTGAAAGATGGCTCACAGCATAGAACGCAAGTGGATTATGCGCCCGGCCATTCCATCGGCCTGTTGGAAGAGAGTGCTGTTGTTGAAAAATTCAATCGGCTGACCCAATCTGTGCTCAGCCACAGCCGACAAGAGCAGATCATCCGCGCTGTCCTAAGGATGGACCAGATGGAGCGGATCGAGTCTCTGATGGCGCTATGCGGCGCGCTTGACCCCAGCACCTGCGCCCGCCCCTAACAGGCTCAGAGGGTCATTTTGTGGATTGGCGCGAATGACGCTATAGTGAACGTCTGCCTGCGGGCACCCTTAAAAGAGGAAATTCACGTGTACACGCAACTTGTTCTTTCCATCGATGATGCGCACAAAATGGCCGCCGCGGCGCGCGCCGAAGCCAAAGCACAAGGCTGGTCTGTTGTTATCGCCATTGTCGATGATGGTGGCCATCTGGTCTATCTTGAGCGTCTTGATGGAACGCAAAAAGCCTCATCCGAGATTGCAGTTTCCAAAGCGCGCACCGCAATCTTGTTCAAGCGCCCGTCTAAAGTGCTGGAAGATGCCGTTGCTGGGGGCCGCGTGGCTGTGATGAGCCTGCCCGGTGTCACGCCCGTTGAAGGTGGATTGCCGATTGTCGTTGATGGGCATTTCCTGGGCGCGATTGGCGTGTCCGGCGTGCAATCCTCGCAAGATGCCCAAGTTGCCAGAGCAGGCCTTGAGGCCCTCTAAACCTCGGCTTGCATAGTAAAGGCTGGCGCAGGGATAACCCGCGCCTGCCTGCATGTTTATTTTAAGTTAGTCTTGAAAATTAAGTTAGTCTTGCTGTCAGCTTGTCAAACAGCGGATTGCGCGCCCCGAATATGTAATCCAAAGTTTCAACCGTGACATGCTCAGCCCCTTGCATCACAAGCCAATCGGCAAGAGCGGGCACGCCAGCCTTTGGACAAATGAACGTCAGCGGCCCATCGGCAGTTGCACCAAAAGGCGCGCGCGCTGCAAAGGTTTTTGCCGCTTCCTCAATCAGTCTGGACTTAGGCCCTGCAACGACAGCCCGCACTTGACGTGAGGTGCGTGCATCCTCCTCAGCAGCAATGCGCGAGAGAATACGCCGCGCCGTCTCGCGCATGGCATCGGTCCAAGATGCATTCACAGAGGCAACAAGATTGGCCTCAGAGCGCAAAATGATTCCATCATCGAGCACTTTGAGTGCATTGGCCGCAAGCGTTGCACCCGTCGTGGTAATATCCACAATGATCTCGGCCTGACCGGCAGCTGGCGCACCTTCTGTGGCGCCCAGAGATTCAACGATGCGATAATCCGCAACGCCCATGCGATCAAAATAAGTGCGGGTCAGATTGATATATTTGGTGGCTACACGCATGCGCGCGCCGCGCTTGGCGCGAAACGCCGATGCGACATCTTCCAGATCCGCCATGATTTTGACGTCAATCCAGGCTTGCGGCACAGCGACAACTACATTGGCATGGCCAAAGCCCAGCGGAGTGAGAATTTCCACCCGTGCCGAGGCATCCTGCACATTTTCACGAATGAGATCTTCGCCCGTTACACCCATATGGACAGAGCCAGAGGCCAGATGCGAGACAATTTCTGAAGCGGACAGAAACGCAATTTCAACGCCTGCCATGCCGACAATTGTGCCGCGATAATCACGCACGCCGCGCCCTTGCACGACTTGCAGACCGGCCCGCGCGAAAAACGCTGCGGCATTTTCTTGCAGCCGCCCTTTGGAGGGTACGGCAATGACAAAATTTTCTTTGCTCGTCATGATCACACCGATCCCGTCTGAGGTGCAAAAAGGCGATCACACCAAATACCAGCCCCGACGGCTGGGATTTCTGTTTTCGCTCCCAGCATCGCCATTAAGCGATCATAGCGGCCACCACCAATGATGGCGCGTCCATCGCTGCGGCTTGGATCATGCGCCTCAAACACAAAGCCGGTGTAATAATCAATGTTGCGACCAAAATCAGCATTGAAGCGCATCGCGCCAACATC
>CAIVAX010000382.1 GCA_903903935.1 uncultured Hyphomicrobiales bacterium
CTTTCTCGAAGAGCTTTATTCGCTGATGAAGCAAGCCCCCGTTCTAGGTCTAGCCTGTGTGATTGATCGTCCCGGCTATAATATTCGATATGCAGACAAGCGTGAGCAAAGATGGTTGCTCTGCAAAACGGCCTTCTGCATTGCAACTGAACGAGCTGCCAAATTGGCTCTGTCGCAAGGCAGAAAGCTCCGGATTTTTCCCGAACGATGCAGCAAAGCTGATGACGCTTTATTGAAGACTTATTACTCTGATATGCGCACCATAGGATTGCCTTTTGACCAGTCCAATTCGGACAAATACCGGCCCTTAAGCCAGCGTGAACTCAAAGCAACCCTTTATGATTTCAAAATGAAACATAAAAGCTCACCTCTCACTCAGCTTGCAGACCTTTATCTCTGGCCCCTGTGTATTGGTGGCTATCACAAAAGCAATCGCACCTATGCGCGCCTCGTTGCAGATGGCAAATTGGTCGAACATAGGCTCGTGCCAGAGGAAATTGATCTGATGGGCAGCAAATATAGTTGCTTTGAAGGCGTCAGCGTGAGGCCCTAAAAGACAAAACCCGAACAATACTGTTCGGGTTTGGCGGCCACACAGGGTGACCTCGTAGGCTAGGCCTGTAAACAATGTAGCTCAGTTTTCGGAAAATTCAATGTCAGCTCCCCCCCTTTCATTGACTCCTCGCCCTTGAGCGCTTAAAAACTTATCCATTCTCGTCAGAGATGCCTTTTTGAACCCGCCGACCCGCCCGTGAGGCAGGAGGCTCCGTCCGGCAGCGCGATGCGCCCCCGGGCGTATTTTGCTTTGGCGTTCAAACAGATTGGCATGGCTGCACGAGGGGCTGGCTCATCGGGGGCTAGCTGTTAGGGGCGAGCTCTGGGAGCTGGCTGGCATGAGGAGCGGACCATGTTCGAGGGGCTGAGTGAAAAGCTCTCCGGCATATTTGATCAACTCACCCGCCGCGGCGCTTTGTCCGAGGCGGATGTTGATCTTGCTTTGCGAGAAGTCCGCCGCGCCCTGTTGGAAGCGGATGTGGCGCTGGATGTGGTGCGCGCCTTCGTTGAAAATGTCCGCACACGGGCTGTTGGCGCCAATGTCGTCAAATCCGTCACGCCGGGCCAGATGGTCATCAAAATCGTCAATGACGTTCTGGTGGAAACCTTAGGCCAGAGTGCCGAGCCCATTGATCTGAACGCGCCCGCGCCCATTGCCATTATGATGGTGGGCCTGCAGGGCGCCGGTAAGACCACAACCACAGCCAAAATCGCCAAACGCTTGAGCGAGCGCAATAAGCTGCGCGTGCTGATGGCTTCGCTCGACGTCAAGCGCCCGGCGGCGCAAGAGCAGCTGGCTGTGCTCGGTCGCCAGATTGGCATTGATACTCTGCCCATTATTGCTGGCCAGACGCCGGTGCAGATTGCCCAGCGCGCTGAAGAGGCCGCCCGTCTGCAGGGCTATGACATTGTCATGCTCGATACAGCAGGCCGCACCCATATTGACGAGCCTTTGATGCTCGAAATGTCGCAGATCAAAGCTGCCGGTCGGCCGCATGAAATTCTGCTCGTGGCAGATAGTCTGACGGGTCAGGATGCGGTCAATCTGGCCAAGAATTTTGATCAACAAGTCGGCATTACCGGCCTTGTCCTCACTCGCACGGATGGTGATGGACGCGGCGGCGCAGCGCTGTCTATGCGCGCTGTCACCGGCAAGCCCATTAAGCTGATTGGTACGGGTGAAAAGGTCGATGACCTTGATGAATTTCACCCCGCCCGCATTGCCAATCGCATTCTGGGCATGGGCGATATTGTCTCGCTCGTTGAAAAAGCAGCGCAGACCATTGATGCGGAAAAAGCGCAGGCGATTGCCGAGCGCATGCGCAAGGGCAAATTCGACCTCAATGATCTGGCCGAGCAATTGGCGCAGGTTGAAAAGATCGGCGGCTTAGGCGGCATTATGGGTATGCTGCCGGGTATGGCCAAATTGAAAGATCAAATGGCCGCGGCCAATCTCGATGAGCGTGTGATCAAGCGTCAGCGCGCCATCATTCTCTCTATGACTCCGCAAGAGCGGCGCAATCCTGATCTTCTCAAAGCCTCGCGCAAACGGCGCATTGCCGCTGGCTCAGGCACCAAGCCCGAAGATATTAATCGCCTTCTCAAACAGCATCGGCAAATGGCCGATATGATGAAGGCCATGGGCGGCGCCAAGCGCGGACCGATGGGCAAAATGGCGCAAATGTTTGGCCTTGGCGGTGGCATGCAAATGCCCTCCCCAGAACAGATTGAAGCGATGAAACAGCAAATGGGCGGCGCTGGACTGCCGCCCGATATGCCTAAACTGCCCAGCACTCCCCCACCCAATCTTCTGGGCGGTGGTCCGGCTGGCGGATTGCCAGGACTTGATGGATTGCCAGGACTTGGAGGCGCCAAGCTGCCGGGCCTCGGTAAACCTTCGGGTCTTGGTGGTGGCCTGCTTGGTGGATTCAATCCCTTTGGAGGCAAGAAGAAATGAAATTCCCTCCCGGCTGGCTCATTGGCCTTGCGCTTATGGCTGGTTGGGACGGTGGCTGCAGGCCGCATGAGGGGTCGGGGCCATTGGCACAATCTTACGCCCCTCATCTAACCGATCGTGACTGATCTCAACTTAAGTAAAGGAAAGAGCATGCCCCTTAAAATTCGTCTCTCGCGCGGTGGCGCCAAGAAGCGTCCGTTTTATCGCCTTGTCGTTGCCGATTCGCGCATGCCGCGCGATGGCCGCTTCATCGAGCGCATTGGCACTTTCGATCCCTTGAAGAGCAAGGAAGACGCCACACGCCTGACCGTTGACATTGAAAAGGCTCAGGCCTGGATTGCCAAGGGCGCACAGGCGACAGATCGCGTTGCGCGTTTGTTGGAAAGCGTTGGCGTTGGCAAGCGCGAAGCGCGCAATAACCCTGAAAAGGCCAAGCCGAAGAAGAAGGCGCAAGAACGCGCCGCTGCAGCTGAAGCTGCGGCCGCTGCTGCTGCTGAAGCTGCCAGCGCGTGAGCCTGACCTGCATCCCCTCTGCGCTCTTCGCGCAGAGGAGTGCCCAAACATGACGGCCCGCATTCTTGTGGGCCGTTTTGGCGCGCCTCATGGCGTGCGCGGCGAAATCCGGCTGAAATCTTTCACCGGTGATCCTATGGCTATTGCCCATTACACAGGCCTTGGCGATGAGAAGGGGCGCCAGAATTTTCGCATCACAGCCGCCCGCCCCATTAAAGATGATCTGCTAATCGTGCGGTTGAACGGGATTGCCGATCGCGCGGCGGCGCAAGCGCTGACCAATGTCGATATCTATATGGAACGCGCCAATCTCCCGCAAACTAATGAAGATGAATTCTATCATTCCGATCTCATTGGCCTGACCGCGCAAGCGCAGGATGGCGCGCCGATTGGCACAATTTTACGTGTGTTGAATTTTGGCGCTGGCGATATTCTAGAAATCCAACCGCAAGAGGGCGAGACGCTCCTGATCGCTTTCACCAAAGCCCATGTGCCGCACATAGATCTGCAAAGCGGCTGTGTGAGTGTTGTGCCACCTGTGGAGACGGAAGCTAAGGAAGAGCCCGTTCAATAGGACTGACAGCTTTTCATCTGACGCACGATTTGCTTGACGAGAATCTGTTCATTACTCGCCAAACGCAGCCTTTGCCATAATCTCAAAGCCCGCTTACCTTTGCGCAGCGAGGCCATTCGTGTTAAGCGCCCGGATAAGCACTCGAATCCCCTGCCTTCTTATCGCGAGCTCCCATGTCCAGCGATCTTCGTCCCCTGACACGCGCCCTTTTATCCGTCTCTGATAAGACAGGATTGATTGACTTTGCCCGCGCTTTGAGCGCGCGCGGCATTGAGCTCATCTCAACGGGCGGAACAAGCAAAGCCATTGCGGATGCGGGATTGAAGGTGATTGATGTGTCAGATCTCACCGGCTTTCCAGAAATGATGGATGGACGGGTGAAGACCCTGCATCCCAAAGTGCATGGCGGCTTGCTGGCTATTCGCGAAAATCCCGAACATGAAGCCGCTATGCTGGCGCATGACATCAAGCCAATCGATCTATTGGTGGTCAATCTCTATCCCTTCGAAGCTACCATTGCCAAAGGCGCGGCCTATGATGAGTGCATAGAGAATATCGACATTGGCGGGCCGGCGATGATCCGCGCTGCCGCCAAAAATCATGCTGATGTGGCTGTCGTTGTTGATGTCGCTGATTATGCGCCTCTGCTGGCAGCTTTGGATGCCAATCATGGCGCGACCACTCTGGCTCTGCGCAAAACTCTGGCGCAAAAAGCCTATGCCCGCACCGCTGTCTATGATGCGGCCATCTCCAATTGGTTTGCCAATGAGCTGGGCGATAGCGCGCCCGATTATCGCGCAATGGGCGGCAGCTTGTTAGAAAAAATGCGTTATGGTGAAAACCCGCATCAGGCAGCCGGCTTTTACAAAACACCCGAACAGCGCTTTGGTGTCTCAACCGCGCGGCAAGTGCAGGGCAAGACTCTGTCCTATAATAATGTCAACGACACGGATGCGGCTTTTGAATGTGTCGCGGAATTTGATCCTTCGCGCACCGCCGCAGTTGCGATTATCAAGCACGCCAATCCTTGCGGTGTTGCAGAAGGCGCCAGCTTGTTGGAGGCCTATGAAAAGGCTCTGCGCTGCGATCCTGTCTCGGCCTTTGGCGGCATAGTGGCGCTCAACCGTAAGCTTGATGCTGCCGCCGCCGCAGAAATCGTCAAAATCTTCACCGAAGTGATCATCGCGCCCGATGCCGATGACGAGGCGATTGCTCTGATTGGTGCCAAGAAAAATCTGCGTCTCTTGCTCACTGGCGGCTTGCCTGATCCGCGCAGCGCAGGCCTCACTCTGCGCACAGTTGCTGGTGGCTTGCTGGTGCAGGGCCGCGACAATGCGGTTGTCGATGATATGGAGCTCAAAGTCGTCACGCGCCGTGCGCCCAGCGCGCAGGAATTGGCCGATCTCACCTTCGCCTTCCGGATCTGCAAACATGTCAAATCCAATGCCATTGTCTATGCCAAACAGGGCGCGACCGTGGGCATTGGCGCAGGCCAGATGAGCCGAGTCGATTCCTCGCGCATTGCCGCCTGGAAAGCCGCTGAAGCGGCCAAGGCGGCTGGCCTCAGCGAAAGCCTTGCCAATGGCGCGGTTGTCGCCTCGGACGCCTTCTTCCCCTTTGCCGATGGCCTATTGGCCGCCGCAGAGGCAGGCGCCACCGCTGTAATCCAGCCCGGCGGCTCCATGCGGGATGATGAAGTCATCCGCGCAGCCGATGAGGCGGGTCTGGCCATGGTGCTGACCGGGCACCGGCATTTCCGCCACTAATAAGGCGCCCTGAAGCTGGGTATAAGCCCCTGACTGACAGGCTGGCACCAGCCCTGCAATAAAAAGTCGCGTCCGAGACCATTCGGTAAGGAAGCGGAAACCTAGCTTTGTCATTTTGAACAGGTCTCGCGGAAAATGGGTACGCATCCAGTTTGGATGCGATGAGGTCACGTATGCTTGCGGAGTTTGCGTATGAAATCGCGGGATAGTTTGATACGCCTGAAGCGCTTTCAGGTTGACGAAAAACGTCGCCGGATGGCGCAGATCGAAGCCATGATCAATGAATTCACACGCATGGCCAATGATCTTGAGCGCGAAATTGCGACCGAAGAACAGCGCTCGGGCATCAATGACTCAACGCATTTTGCCTATTCGACCTATGCCAGGGCGGCACGCACACGGCGTGACAATGTGATGCAATCTGCCGATGAATTGCGGGGCCAGCTCGAAGAAGCCCGGCAAAGGCTGGAAGATTCCATTGAAGAATTGGGCAAGGTTCAGTCCCTTGAGGGACGCGAAAAGGCTGGCGAGCCGATTGCCAATGCCTCTGTCCAATCCCTGCGGGTGGCTGGCGCCTAATCTTTTATCCCTGCCGCAATGGCCCTGTTGAGCAGCGCTGCAAACGCTTGCGCTGACTTAGCGGCCGAGTCTGTCATAGACCTGTATCCCCATGGAATGAGGGGCAAGAGGTCAGTTGCAAAAAACAAGAACATCAGTCACCAATGACATATGCGCGTCACTTTGAGCCCTAGAATTGTCTAGGTTTGTGGTGGCCCATGGCAGAAGGTTCGTGCTCTGGTGATGAAACGTTTTCTAGAGTTTTTCTGGCCCGTCGTAGGCCTTATTGCTGTCATTTGGTCGGTCCGCCTGCTCTACACCAAGCTTGAGGCAGAGGCCGCGACGGATGAGAGCGTCCGCGCTTTGCTCGATGCTGGTGATTTATGGTCTGATATTCAGATTATAGCTTCAGGCATAGCCAATAAAATGGCCGCCATTCCGCTACACGCCCTTGCGCTCGCACTGCTGTCAACCTTGGTCGCTTATGCGGCTTTGGCTTGGTATGATCGCATTGCACTCATTTATCTCAAGCGTGAGCAGAATATATCCTGGCTCTATATTTCAATGTGCTCCTTCGTCACTTATGCCTTGTCGCATAATATTGGCGCCTCCGTCTTTTCTGGTGGCATGGTGCGCTATCGGGCCTATTCAGCAAAACATCTCACCCCAGCGGAAATTGCCGCTCTTGTGGCCTTGTGCTCTTTCACTTTCGCCTTTGGAACAATATTAATGTTGGGGCTGGTGCTCTTGCTGGAGCCGCAAATTCTGGGGCCCCTGAAATCCTGGTCGCCGATTTTTGCGGTCAGCGAAGGATTGGCGCAGATGGGAGGTGGCGTGCTCTTGCTGCTGTGTGCCATCTATACCATTGGCGCGTGGAAGGGATTCAAGCCCCTGAAAATTGGTACTTTCGAGCTTTTCTATCCGGGGTTGAATGTGGTGGCGCGCCAATATTTGGCGGCACCGCTGGAATTGATTGGCGCGGCGGGCATTATCTATTTTGCGCTGCCCAGCGATGGCAATCCGGGTTATGCGATTGTGCTGGGTGCCTTCCTGCTCTCCTTTTCAGCTGGCTTGCTGTCACAAGTGCCTGGCGGCGTGGGTGTGATGGAGGCTGTGTTTCTGGCGATCATGCCGGGGCTACCGGCCAGTTCGGTGTTTGCCGCTTTATTGGTTTGGCGCTTGCTCTATCTGATCTTGCCGCTGATCTTTGCGCTACCTGTCATTCTCTTATTCGAGCGCTCGCAATTGGGGCAACTGACGCGCCATTTGCGCGGTCCCAATTCCAAGACCACGCCACAATAGCTTTGTATTTTGGAAATTGCGACGCTGAGAAACCCCGCCAATTGGCGGGGCTGCATCGGTTGCGCAGGTCTTACTGACGATATTGCTGAATGCGCGTGGTGCGCAGACCAGCCAGCCCATGCTGGTCGATCGACATTTGCCAGCTGAGAAATTCATCAACCGTCAGCGTGTAGCGGCTGCAAGCCTCTTCCAAGGACAAGAGCCCACCGCGCACAGCTGCGACCACTTCCGCCTTGCGGCGAATGACCCAGCGCTTGGTCGACGTTGGCGGAAGATCCGCTATGGTCAACGGACTCCCATCTGGTCCGATGACATATTTTACCCGTGGTCTGATCGCCTCGGTCATCTCTTACTCACAAACTCTACTGACCCAACACTCCCAAGACATTACAGCTGGCAATTTAACATTTGCCTAAGCGGGGCACCGATCCGAGAAAAGAAAAACCTATTAAAAATCATCAGTTTCTTTCCAAATGCGTTCACCTATCGGCTATTCCGTTTCCAATCGGCACAATTTTGCCCAATTCGTTAACCACATTCCCGACATCCCGGGTTTGATGCCCTGTTGCAATTGCGTGAAGAATGAGGTTTGAATTTAGTCAGTTGACGCCAAAGCCCTCTCGCACTCCGTCTTACCGAGCAGCTTCATTTCTCCTCAGGAACAGCAGTCCTTGCATGACCGGACCGGACAACCAGCCTAATATACTGAATTCGCTTGGTTTAGCTAAACCTGCGGGGGAGACTCGCGTGGTTGTGGCGATGTCGGGCGGGGTGGATTCGTCAGTTGTGGCGGCCCTGCTCAAGCGGGATGGCTATGATGTGGTGGGCATTACCTTGCAACTTTACGACCATGGTGCCGCGGTGCATCGCAAGGGATCGTGCTGCGCGGGGCAGGACATTCATGATGCCCGCCAAGTGGCGCAGAGATTGGGCATTCCCCATTACGTGCTCGACTATGAAAGCCGCTTCAAACAAAAGGTGATGGATCAGTTTGCCGATGCCTATATTGCCGGCGAAACACCTATTCCTTGCGTGGCGTGCAATCAGAAGATCAAATTTGCCGATCTCTTCGACACAGCAATGGATCTGGGCGCTGATTTATTCGCCACGGGTCATTACATTGCCTCTCGCGCTGCCCCTGATGGCGAGCGTGCGCTCTATCGAGCAGCCGATGCAGATCGCGATCAGAGCTATTTTCTGTTTTCGACAGCGCGCGCGCAATTAGAAAAATTGCGGTTTCCGCTGGGAGACATGCCTAAATCAGAGGTGCGTGACCTCGCCCGCAGCTTTGATCTTGTGGTCGCCGACAAGCCCGATAGTCAGGACATTTGTTTTGTTCCTGCTGGCAAATATACCGATGTGATTGAACGTCTGCGCCCCGGTGCGATTGAGGCGGGCGATATTGTGCATGTGGATGGGCGTGTACTGGGCCAACATTCAGGCGTGATCCATTATACGATTGGGCAAAGACGCGGCCTTGGCATTACTGATGTGCGGGCGGGCGGCGGTGAGCCTTTGTTTGTGGTGCGCATTGATGCGCTGGCCCGGCAGGTGATTGTGGGACCGCGCGAGGCACTGGCCACACATCAGGTGCATTTGCGCGATGTGAACTGGATTGGCCCTGGCGCGCTTGATGATCTGCCAGAGACAGGCTTAGAGCTGGCGGTGCGCCTGCGGTCAACCCGGCCACCTGCCCCCGCCATTCTCTATCGCCATGCGCAGGGCGTGCGGGTTGAATTATTGCAAGGCGAGACTGGTGTGTCCCCCGGTCAGGCGTGTGTGTTCTATCAATCGAGCGAGCCCAATGCCCGGGTTCTTGGCGGTGGGTTCATCAAGCCCATGAGCGCAGCTAGTCCTGTCGCAAGCCAACCTGTTCAAGCTTCAGCCGAAGCTACAGCCCAAGCTACAGCCTATGACTTCACCAACTGAGCTGTTTTCATGAGTGAGCACCACCCCACTTCTTCTCATTCTACATCTGCCCCGCAATCTCAATCTGAGAGGCCGGATGATCATTATGCGCCCTGGGCCCCGTTTTATGATTTTGTCTTCAAATTGGTAATGCGTCCGGGCCGACGCGCCTCAAGTGCTATTTTGTCCAAATTAGGGGGACGAATTCTCGATGTGGGCGTCGGCACGGGGCTAGAACTGCCCATGTTTGAACCTCATGTTCAGATCACCGGCATAGATTTGTCTGAACCCATGCTGGAGATTGCTCGCAAGCGCGTAGCCTCGCATCATCTCAAAAATATTGAGGCGCTCATCCAAATGGATGCCCTCAATTTGCAATTTCCCGATGAGAGCTTTGACGCGGCGGTGGCGCCCTATGTGCTGACCACAGTGCCCGACCCCATCCGCATGTTGAATGAAATTACCCGCGTGGTGCGGCCCGGCGGCACAATTTTGCTGGTCAATCACATCGGTTCGGAAAAGGGCCTGATCGCTTGGGGAGAGGGTTGGATTGCCCGTAATCTGCCAAAATTGGGGTGGAAGCCGAATTTTCCCTGGGCGATTGTGGGAGATTGGATCAAGAGCCGGCCGGATATCGAGCTCCTAGAAGTACGCTCTTTGGCCCCTGTTGGTCTGTTCACCCTGATCCATATGCGCCGGCGTACCCATTCCTAAGGTGATCTGGGACGATTGGGCCTGACGGCCTGACTAAACAAGTCAGCGGGACTGCATCGGGGTGCTTGACACTCACGCATGCAGACACGTAAATGCCGGTCTTCATCGGCCTTGCCGATGGATGTGGCGGGGTAGCTCAGCTGGCTAGAGCACGGGAATCATAATCCTGGGGTCGGGGGTTCGAGTCCCTCCCCCGCTACCACATCCCCTCATCTTCTACCTGAATCTTCTACCTGACTTTTGCTGCTGATAACTTAGGCGACAATTTTAGCCTTGCTCTTGTCACTTGCAAAAGAGCGCAGAGTTGCTGCAACACCCTGCTCAAAGGGCGTCGCATCTGACCAGAAGCGCTGTTTAAACTTTGAAGACTCCACTTCATAGGGCCGGTCCCATTGAAAGCGCATTTCGACCACTTCCGCTAAGACTGGCACAAACAAGCCAATCACTGGCCATAGCCACATGGGCAGAGTTGAGATCACTAAGGGTTGCTGCAAAATGGCCGCGCCCAGAGCTAGAATTTGTCGCGGAGTTTGGATCGGCGCACAAGGAATATGCCAAGCCTGCCCATAATCTTCATCTGGCGCATCAAGCAAAGACACGACTGCGCGCGCAATATCGGGCACATAAGCAAAAGCATGTGGCTGATCAGGATTCATAAACAAAAAGGGCTTCTGGCCCTGTGCCAGTTTGGCTAAGGCCATTTCACCCAAAGTTGATTGTTGCGTGACATTTGGACCATAAAAATCAGGAGCTCGTAAAGCTGTCGCCTTCACTTGCCCTTTTTCATGCGCGGCCATCCACATTCTTGTTATATGCGCTCTGACGGCGGGCTTTGCGCCATAATCTTGTAATGGCATTTCTTCATGCAGCGCTGCGGTTTGCGGTCCATACATATAGAGATTATCGACAAAGATGAGCCGGGCTTTATGGGCTTGTGCTGCGGCCAAAACATTGCTCATCGCAAGTGGCCAATCGGAACGCCAGTTTTTCGCACTATAGGGCAAGCCTATTGCAAGAACGATCTGTGCCGCACCTTGTGCTGCAGCCAGAACAGAGTCGCGATTAAGGACATCACAGGCCACAAAGCCAATGTCTGTGGGCAAATCTGCAGGGCGGTGACGCTGGGCAATCCGGACAGGCCGACCGGCCAAAGCTGCAGCTGTCGCTTTGCCAACAGGACCATAGCCAAGAATTAAAATATCGCCGTGTATTATGGACCTCAAATAAAATTGAATCTACACACTTGGGGACAGAAATCTATCTCTGGCTGTTCGACGCATCCGATTCATACGATGCGAGCCCTCCTCAGCTTGGCGGAGCTGAATTTATCATGCCCCTCAAGTCCGGTGCGGATTAAGACAGTTTTGCAAAAGCAAGTCTGCCAAAAAA
>CAIVAX010000383.1 GCA_903903935.1 uncultured Hyphomicrobiales bacterium
ACGCCTTCGCCAAAATCCTTGTGCGGTAGGCCTATAATGGCGCTTTCCATCACGCCTTCAATCGCATCAATCTCGGCCTCAACCTCTGCTGGATAGACATTAAATCCGCCCGTAATCACCAGATCCTTGTTGCGACCAAGAATATGAACATAGCCTCTGTCATCAATCTTGCCCAAATCACCTGTGATGAAAAACCCATCGGCGCGTAATTCCTCTGCCGTCTTCTCGGGCATGCGCCAATAGCCCTTAAAAACATTGGGTCCGCGCACTTCAATCATACCGATTTCATTGTGTGCAAGGCTTTTGGCGCTGTCTTGATCTGTGATGCGAACTTCAACGCCGGGCAGTGGAAAGCCAACTGTTCCAGCCACTCTGTCACCATCATAGGGATTAGAGGTATTCATATTTGTTTCTGTCATCCCATAGCGCTCGAGAATGGCATGACCGGTTCGCGCCCGCCATTCTCTGTGAGTTTCTGCCAGCAGAGGCGCAGAGCCAGAAATAAACAAACGCATATGGCGCGTAATCTCTTGGGTGAGATCTGCCGAGTCCAATAGGCGTGTGTAAAAAGTCGGCACACCCATCATACATGTGGCTCTGTTCATCAGGCGTAGGATTTGCGCCACATCCAGTTTGGGCAGGAAAAGCATTGTCCCACCTGATAGCAACATCACATTGGTCGCAACAAACAAACCATGCGTATGATAAATCGGCAAAGTATGAATCAAAACATCCTTGGATGTGAACTGCCAATATTTGACGAGTGTTCTTGCATTGGAGGCAAGATTTTCATGCGACAGCATGGCGCCTTTTGAGCGGCCTGTTGTGCCAGATGTATAGAGTATGGCTGCCAGATCATCTGGCCCCCGCTCAATCGACTGAAATTGTGAGGAGGCTGCTTTAACTTGATCCAGAAAAGAGCCATCCGCTTTCGTGCCCATGGTCAGAATGTGACTGACTTTCGCCTTCTTAGCTATGGGGGATAATTTGTCCAAATGAGCTGGATCACAGATGAACAAGCGTGGCTCAGCGTCACTCAGGAAATAATCGATTTCTGCAGGCGTATAGGCCGTATTCAAGGGCAGGAAAATAGCCCCGGCTCTGATACAAGCCAGATAGAGCAAAATGGCATCAGGTGATTTCTCGACCTGCACGGCGACACGATCACCGGCCTTGATTCCCAGCTGGACAAGGACATTGGCCATTTGCGCCGAAAGAGTTTCTACCTCGCCATAAGTGATCTTGCGCCCATCAATCGTCTCGATGAATAGCTTATCCAAATTGGGCATGGCTTGGCGAAATTGATCATAAAGGTGACAGGTCATAGCGGATCCCAGCGTGATGCAGATAAATTCGTGGACGAAATAGAGTTATTTTGCAAGTTTGGAAAGCTCAGGATTAAACCCTCTCTATCTTCAAAGATGATGGGTTCAAAGCCAGATTTAGAACGAGGCAGGAATGATAGCCGCAGCATTATCAGCATTCAAAGAAATATTAACGCCGCCCTTCAGGGCCGTGTTGTTGAAAAGCCTTATCCTGACACTTGGCTTGCTTGTCGCTCTTTGGTTGGGTTTTGAAAAACTTGTTGGCCTTTATGTCGAACAATCGTCCTCTTGGCTCGCTTCATTAATATCAATTCTTACAGGCCTTGGATTTATGATTGGCTTGGGGTTTTTAATTGCCCCCGTCTCGGCCATGGTTGCCGGTTTCTTTCTTGATGAATTGGCTGAGCGTGTAGAGATTGACTGTCGCGGCGAGGGTCATCAAGGCAAAGCCGCCCCTACAGGACAAGTGATTTGGCTTGCATGCAGATTTGCCCTCATGGCTTTACTAGTCAATCTGTCGGCGTTTTTGCTGTTTCTCATTCCAGGCGTAAACGCTCTGGTGTTCTTTCTGGCCAATTCCTATTTACTTGGCCGTGAATATTTCGAACTGGCCGCTTCGCGTTATGGCTCGCACACACAGGTCAGACATTTACGTCGGCAAAATAGCTGGAGCGTTTTTCAATCCGGCATGGTGATTGCTGCATTCATGTCTGTGCCCCTTCTCAATTTGCTGACGCCCTTGTTTGGCACAGCCTTCATGGTTCGGGTTCATCTGAATATCAAACAAAAAGAGGTTCAGGCTCTCGAAAGTTGAAGCCCCGCAAACAATTCATTCGTGAATGGGTGCCTCAAACTGGCCTGTTTTGCGAAAACGATAGAGATAGGACGGAACAATAGATTCACAAGACTGGGCCTCTATGCCAAGGCCTGCGAGTGTGAGCTTGTGTTGAATGGCTTCGGGAGACACAAGATTATCTTGTTTGAGAAGCTCAACCTGATCGCGCGTCATGCGCAAGATAGACGGCAAAAGCCCAAGACTGACGGTTTCGGCGATTTCTGTTCCAAGGGCCAGATAATGAGCCGCTGCAAAAGGAATATTGATCATCATCCGGGAGCGTCCGGTGATTTTGCAAATCATGCTCAAAATCTGTTTGAAGGACAAAACGTCAGGACCACCAAATTCATAAATCTGACCAGCCCCCTCTCCTTCCAGCAAGCGAACGAGTCCTTCGGCGACATCGGCAACATAGACAGGTTGAAATAAAGTTTTTCCACCACCAATCAAAGGCAGAAACGGACTGATCCGTGCGAGAGCCGCAAAACGGTTGAAGAATCCATCCTCGGGTCCAAAGATGATCGAGGCACGTGCAATTTTGGCATTGGGGAGAAGGGTCTGGACATAAGTTTCGCCCAGCCTCTTCGAGCGCCCATAGTCGGAGTTAGACTGATCATCTGCGCCAATGGCAGACATGTGCACGAAGGACGCAATTCCAGCTTGCGCGGCAGCTTCGGCTACAAATTTGGCGCCTTGCGCTTGCACGGCATCGAAACTTTGCTGCCCCGAGGCAGCCAGAATACCGACCAGATTAATGACGGCATCTGACCCCCGCAGGGCAGCCGCTATGGATTCAGGATAGCGAATATTCGCCTGCACGGCATGAATCTGACCGACTTTGCCGCTGGGTTGCAGATGAAAGGCAAGGTCGGGTCGCCGGGAGGCCACTCTCACGCGCCAGCCCTTCTTGGCCAGTGCTTTGACCAGATGGCGGCCAACAAAGCCTGAGCCGCCAAAGACGGTCACAATACGGTCTGATTGGAATGAGGGATCATGCATAGGGAAGGCCTTGATCGGGATCAGCTAGCTAGGATCACATAATCAACCCGCTCAAATAAGTACAGCTCGCTATTGGGATGCCGATTGGATCAGAAAGGCAGCTCTTTAAGCGAATAATAGCCGGCTGCCGCCAAGTGCCGATTGACAAGGCAAGGGATCGCCTCGTAAGACACCCTCAATGCCCAGGTGGCGGAATTGGTAGACGCGCTGGTTTCAGGTACCAGTGGTGAAAGCCGTGGAGGTTCGAGTCCTCTCCTGGGCACCATTTTTGTGATTGCTAATGCCGGCAATCGCCCTCGCCTTTCCTCCTAATCGAGATGTCCATGACAATCCGTGTCTATAAGTCCGATCTCCCGGATGGTCTGAATTTTGAAAATGGAGTGGCAATCGATACCGAGACCCTCGGGCTCAACCCGCACCGTGACAGATTATGCGTCGTTCAGCTGTCAGGCGGCGATGGCAATGCTGAAATTATCCAAATCAAACGCGGGCAAACTGAGGCGCCTAATCTTACGCGGCTCTTGTTAGACCCTAAAATATTGAAAATATATCATTTTGGTCGGTTTGATATTGCGGTTTTGGCGAAGACTTTCGGGGCCTATTCGACATCCAATTATTGCACCAAAATAGCCTCGAAACTGATAAGGACCTATACCGATCGCCATGGTTTGAAGGATCTGTGCCGTGAATTGTTGAATGTTGATCTGTCTAAGCAGCAACAATCCTCGGATTGGGCCGCCGAAACACTCAGCGAGGCGCAGCTCGCCTATGCGGCCTCGGACGTGCTTCATCTTCATGCCCTCAAAGCACGGCTGGATAGCATGCTGGAGCGGGAGGGACGTCAGGAGATCGCCAGCGCCTGTTTTAACTTCCTGCCCCAACGGGCCAAGCTTGATCTGATGGGATGGCCTGACAAGGATATATTTTCTCACGAATAGCCTTTTGCCTTGGCCTTCTATTCGTTGCACCAACAGTATAGTGTCAGCGGATCCTTCATCGGCTCTCTGTACCGAATTTGGATCTGGCCTGAATGACCCAAGCGGATATTGTTTCTTTTCGGGGCCTGTCTGATCAGGCCCGCATAATTCGGCGTCAGCAAGCCTTTCGTCACGCCCGCGCGCATTCAGCTTTGGTGAAGGGGCTCAAATTTCTCATTGTCTTGATCTTCATTGCTGCCATTGCTGGTTCTTTCATCTCCCTGTTTCTAACGCCTAGCGGCAAGCCGTCATTTGGCTTTGCCGTCAATCAAAGCAATTTGAACGGGACGCGGATTACTATGGAATCGCCCAAGCTCAGTGGCTTTCGTCGCGATGGTCGGCCTTATGAGGTGACAGCCAGCTCGGGCGTACAGGATATCCGAACGCCTTTGGTGATCGAATTGTCCGATCTTGCTGCCAAAGTGGGCACGGGCGCTAGTGATCAACTGACATTCTCTGCGCCCAGGGGCCTGTTTGATAGTGGCCGCGATGTGATGCAGATGAATAATGCCGGCACACAAAAGCAAGTACAGATCTCAAGTACGACGGGCTTTGAGTTGATCTTGCAATCAGCCGATTTGGACTTCAAGGCAGGGACGATCAATTCTAACGACCCTGTGATCTTGAATTTGCCCAGCGGAAAAATTAGCGCAGATCGATTTGCCATCTCAGACAATGGTCAAATCATCACCTTTGAGGGTAGAGTTATGTCTGAGCTGTGGCCTGATCAGGGCTTGGCGGCACCCGATGCGAAACCTTAGGGAGAAGGGGTGATTATGAAGGGCATAACAAAAACCTCAGTCAGGCTCTTGGCGTTCACAGCACTCGCTCTGCCAGTGCAGCTTGTGTCTTCTCAAGCGCAGACTCCGCGTATTGGCGCTGTCTTGCCGGGAGCAGGATCCGGCGGCCCTATCAGCATTAGTGCAGATAAGCTCGATTATTTCGATAAAGAGCAAAAGCTGGTTTATTCTGGCAAGGTTGAAGTCAAACAAGGCAGCTCTATGCTGAAAGCCTCAGCGTTGACCATTTTTCTGAGCTCTGAACAGACTGCCGCACCTACAGGTGCTATGGCGCCAGCCTCTACAAGCCAAATTCGTCACATGGATGCGGCTGGTCCTGTTGTAATTATTTCCGAGGATCAAATCGGGACAGGCGATAAGGCCAGCTATGAGCAGGGGGAAAAGAAAGTGCGTCTCAGCGGTAATGTGACTCTGACGCGTGGATCAGATGTCCAAACCTGTAATGATCTCACCTATGATCTCAATAATGATATGGCCAGTTGTGTTGGCCGCGTGACGGGTATTTTCACACCCGGTGGATCGCCCTTGCCGGGCAAGGAATCCCAAAAGCCCTCATCCAAACGTCCCTGATCGTCAGCTCGTTTGCTCTATGTGAAATGGAATTGAGTTGTGTTGAATACATCGGCCACATCACAATCCGTGCGCAGTCAAAATGACATGCGTGATGAAAGCGGAGCACTCTCTTCGCAGAAAGGCTCTTTGGCTGCTTATAATCTCGCAAAAACCTATGGCAGTCGTCAGGTCGTTCACAATGTCAGTTTACGTGTAGAACAGGGTGAGGCGATTGGCCTCTTGGGGCCCAATGGCGCGGGTAAGACAACGGTTTTTTATATGATCACCGGCCTCGTCAAACCCGATAAAGGATCCATTGAAATAGACGGTCAGAATGTCACCGATCTACCCATGTACCAAAGGGCCCGATTGGGAATTGGCTATTTGCCTCAAGAGGCCTCGATTTTTCGCGGCCTGAGTGTTGAGAATAATATTCGTGCTGTTTTGGAAGTGACCTTCTCCAAGCGCGATGAACGGGAAGCTGAGTTAGAGCGCTTATTGGATGAGTTTGATATCAAACGGCTGAGAAAAACGCCCTCTATCGCCTTATCAGGCGGCGAGCGGCGGCGCTGTGAAATTGCTAGGGCCTTGGCTGGGCAGCCCTCCTATATGTTGCTCGATGAGCCTTTTGCCGGAATTGATCCCATCGCAGTGGGCGATATTCAAGAATTGGTCCGTCATTTGAAACGCCGCGGCATTGGCGTTCTGATCACCGACCATAATGTGCGCGAGACCTTGGGGCTGATTGATCGGGCTTACATTATCAATTCCGGCGAGGTCTTAACCCAGGGCACGGCAGAGCAAATTATCAGCAATCCAGACGTCCGGCGGATTTACTTGGGGCAAGACTTCCGTATGTAAGGCAAGCCTAGGATTAACATACCCCTAGGATGCATAACTTAAGTAATTGATTATAAAAAGCTTATTATTGCTTGAAGCAGAGTTAACGCTTCGGCAAGCAAACATCATATTTTGTCTCACTTTTTCGTCATGCTATGATACAAGCAAGAAATGGGCCGCCTGACCCAAGATGAGTTTCATTAGGCTTGAGTAACGCGTATGGCGCTTTCGACAAAGCTAATGATGCGCCAGGGCCAGTCTCTGGTAATGACGCCGCAGCTGTTGCAGGCGATCAAATTGTTGCAACTTTCAAATCTGGAACTTGCGGCTTTCGTCGAGGAAGAGCTTGAGCGCAATCCTTTGCTTGAGCGCGTCGATGATCGTCAGGATGGACCTGAAACATCCCTCACCCCACAAAGTGAGGCGGCTGGCGATGCTGATTTTGTCGCTCAAGATGACACGGCAGATTATTCCGATCACGCCGACAGGCAGGAAGGCGATTGGGCTTCTGAGCAATTGGATATTGATGCCCGCTCGATGGAATCCAATCTCGGCACAGAAATCGAAAACAGTTTCGATCTTGATCGCACTGCGCCTTCTGCCGAACCCTCCTCATCAGCTGAGATGGGAGATTTTTCTTCCTCGTCTTGGACGGGGGCGCCTGGCGGATCGGGGGATGATGAATCTCCTAATCTCGAAGCCTATGTCGCCTCACGCGCCACATTAGCGGATCATTTGTCTGAGCAATTGGCTCTGGCTGTTAAGGATCCAGTTGATCGATTGATAGCGCAATCCTTGATCGATTCGCTCGATGAGAATGGCTATCTGCATGAAGAGCTCGAAGAGATTGCAGATCGCTTGGGCATAGAGATCAAGCGTGTTGAGCGCAATTTGAAGATTATTCAAACATTCGACCCCAGCGGCGTTGGCGCTCGCAATTTGGCAGAATGTTTGTCGATTCAATTACGCGAATTGGATCGGTTTGATCCAGCTATGCAGACACTCATTGCCAATCTTCCCCTACTGGCAAAGCGCGATTTTGCGACTCTGCGCAAACTCTGCGGCGTCGATGAAGATGACATGTCGGATATGGTGCGCGAGATTCGCAATCTTGATCCAAAGCCGGGCCGTGCCTTTGGTGGCGCACCTGTTCAGCCTGTCATTCCTGATGTCACAGTGCGCCGGGCCAGTGATGGCTCTTGGTTTGTTGAGCTCAATGCAGAGGGTCTGCCACGTGTTCTGGTCAATCAAACCTATGCAACACAAGTCTCCAAGGCAAGAGGAACGGCCGAAGATAAGAGCTTTGTCTCGAATTGCTTGCAGACAGCCAATTGGCTCACCAAAAGCCTTGAGCAAAGAGCGCGTACCATATTGAAAGTTGCTAGTGAGATTGTGAGGCAACAAGACGCCTTCTTTTCGCAGGGCGTGGAACATTTACGCCCGCTCAATCTCAAAACCATCGCCGATGCCATTGGCATGCATGAGTCCACTGTCTCACGCGTCACATCTAATAAATATATCTCCAGTCCGCGCGGCTTGTTCGAGTTCAAATATTTCTTCACCGCTTCGATCTCGGCGGGCTCCGGTGCTGAATCGCATTCGGCAGAATCGGTCCGATTTAGAATCAAACAAATGATCGATCAGGAAAAGCCAGATGATATTTTGTCTGATGATGCGATTGTCCTGCGTCTCAAGGCTGCCAATGTCGTGATTGCACGTCGCACAGTGGCCAAATACAGAGAGAGCCTGAAAATTCCCTCCTCGGTTGACAGGCG
>CAIVAX010000384.1 GCA_903903935.1 uncultured Hyphomicrobiales bacterium
GGGTCTGTATATGATTTGCACCATCTCCAAGCATCGCGCTGAGCGTCGTGGCTATGCGGATGCGCTCATGCTCGATTGGCAGGGCCGCGTGGCCGAATGCACGGGCGCCAATATTTTCTTCACCAAGGATGGCGAGATTCATACGCCGATTGCTGATTGTTTCTTGGATGGCATTACGCGCCAGACAGTCATTGCGCTGGCCAAGCGCCGCGGCATTAAGGTGACTGAACGGCGGATCATGCCCGATGAATTATCCAGCTTTGAGGAATGTTTCCTGTGCGGCACGGGGGCAGAGGTGACGCCTGTGTCAGAGGCCGGCCCGTATAAATTCACGCCCGGCAAAATCTCGCGCACTCTGATTGATGATTATACGGCCGAGGTGAATGGTCATCCGGCGATTGCGGGCTGACGTTTAAGTCAGTTCCCAGCTAAATTTGCTCCCAGCGCGCAGCGGCGTGATCGTCATGATCTTTGGCGCTGACCCAATCGCCGCTTGTGCCATCGCTTCTATGCTCCTTCTTCCAGAAAGGCGCTCTGGTCTTCAAATAATCCATCAGAAATTCCGCTGACTCAAAGGCCGCCAGCCGATGCGAGGAGGCGGTGATCACCAGCACGATTTGATCGCCCGGCGCCATGCGGCCATAGCGATGAATCACAGTCACGCCCAGCAAGGGCCAGCGCGCTTGCGCTTGGCTCACCACGCGAGCGATTTCTTCCTCCGCCATGCCGGGATAATGTTCTAACTCGAGCGCAGAGAGTGCGGCATTTTCATCGCGGCAGAGGCCAGTAAAGGTGACGATGGCACCCACATCCGCTCTGCCTTGGGCGAGACTTTGCATTTCCTGCGCGAGGTCGAAGGTCTCTTGCTGAATGCTGATTTTGGCTTGTTGCGTCACGAGAACCTCAGCCCCCTGTCATGGGCGGAAAGAAAGCAATTTCGCGCGCCTGATGGATTGGCGTGTCATGTTTGACATGGGTGCGATCAATCGCCACGCGAATGACCTGCGGCTTTTCGAAAGCATAGGCATATTCCTCGCCCTTTTCGCTCAACCAGCTGATCAGATCAGCGACATTGGCGACATGAGCGGGCGGGGTGATCTCTTCTTCGGCGCGGCCAATGCGCTCGCGCACCCAAGCAAAATAGACTGCTTTCATTGTTCAATCTTCCGCCACATGTTTCCAGCCGGCCCGGAAATAATCCCAGCCCGTATACAATGTCAGCATTGCGGAAATCACAAGCAGGAAAATGCCGATGGCGCTTGTGCCGGGCAAGACCACTTCTCCCGCCGGGCCTGCAATCAGAAAGCCAATGGCGATCAATTGCAATGTTGTCTTCCATTTGGAGACGGCCGAGACTGGCACGGAGACACGCAATTCGGCTAGAAACTCACGCAAGCCAGAGACCAGAATTTCGCGCGCGAGAATCACCACCGCCGCCCAGATCCAAATGCCGGTGATCATGCCATTGGCCACCAGCATGAGAAGGCAGGCGGCGACAAGCAATTTATCAGCGATAGGGTCGAGCATGCGGCCCAGTGAGGATTGTTGATCCAGCGCTCTGGCCAAATAGCCGTCAAAGAAATCGGTAATCCCAGCAATGGCAAAAATCGCCAGAGCCAGCCAGCGCACCCAATGCAGCTCGGGCCAGAATAACAGCCAGGTGACTATGGGAACGGCCAGAACGCGGCCATAGGTCAGGAGATTCGGCAAGGTCCAATGCCGCCGACGCATCTGGGGAATGTTGCTCATCATTCTGGCAAGGAACAGTCTTGTGGGGCGCACGTCAATAGCTCAATGAGATTCTACGCTTTTATCCTCGACTCCGACACATCTGGCCGTGTGAGACGGGGGGCGTGCTCAGGCTTTTGAGTTGAAATGGTCAAAAATGAGCTTAGCACTGGCGGCATTAATGCCGGGGACTTTTTCCAGATCCGCCAAAGAGGCTCGGGCAATGGCTTTGGCCGTGCCAAAGGCATGGAGCAGGGCACGTTTGCGCATGGGACCAATGCCGCTGATTTCATCCAGCGGGTTTTTGGTGAAATCCTTTTTGCGCCTTGCGCGATGCGTGCCAATGGCAAAGCGATGGGCTTCATCACGCAAGCGCTGGACAAAATAAAGGGCTGGATCACGCGGAGCCAGTTTGAAGGGTGGGCGACCGGCGAGGTAAAAATCTTCCCGCCCCGCATTGCGATCAGGCCCCTTGGCGATTGATGCCAATTCCACATCGACAATGCCCAATTCCTCCAGCACAGAGCGCGCGGCTTCAAATTGTCCTTTGCCGCCATCGATCAGAATCAGATCAGGCCGGGCGGGAAAAGCATCTAGATCGGCGGTGTCTTCACTCTGAGATGGGGGGCTTTGCGCGGGATCAGTGCTTGCTTCGGCTTTTGTCAGGCGCAGAAAGCGGCGGTGCAGCAATTCGCGCATCATGCCATAATCATCGCCCGGTGTGATGTCGGTGCTTTTAATATTGAAGGTGCGATAATGGGCTTTCATAAAGCCGCCTGCACCCGCAACAATCATACCGCCCACGGCATGAGTGCCCATAATGTGGGAATTGTCATAGACCTCTATGCGCCGCAGTTTGCGCTCTAGGCCGAAGGCTTGGGCGAGTGCGGCCAGCAAGCGTTCTTGCGTGAGCTGATCCGATAATTTGCGTGCTAACGCCTCTTTGCCATTTTGCTCGGCATGTTCGACCAATTCCCGCCGCTCGCCTCTTTGCGGAATATGGATTTCGATTTTATGGCCAGAGCGCACTGAGAGCGCTTGCGCCAGCAGGTCCTTGGTCTCAATGGATTGCGAGAGCAGGATGAGGCGCGCAGGTGGTTTGTCCGCATAAAACTGCGCCAAAAAAGAATCGAGCACTTCGGCGGCGCTCAGGCTGCGATCAGCGCGGGGGAAATAGGCCTTATTGCCCCAGTTTTGAAAGGTGCGGAAGAAGAACACTTCAATACAAAAATGTCCGGCCTCTTCGACAATGGCAAAGACATCGGCTTCTTCGGTATTGCGTGGATTAATGCCCTGTGAGCCTTGAATGGAGGACAAAGCGGTGATGCGATCACGCAAGCGCGCGGCGCGTTCAAATTCGAGATGTTCAGCCGCCACAGTCATATCTTTGGCGAGTGTCTGGCGAACCGCCATGCTTTTGCCGGTCAGAAAATCCCGCGCCTCATCGACGAGGATTTGATAATCTTGCGGGGTAATCTCATTGGTGCAGGGACCCGCGCAGCGTTTGATCTGATGTTGCAGGCAGGGGCGTGTGCGATTTTCAAAATAGGAATCCGAGCAGGAGCGCAATAGAAAAGCGCGCTGCAATGCATTGAGCGTGTGGTTCACCGCCCAAGTATTGGCAAAGGGTCCGAAATAATCGCCTTTGCGATTGCGCGCACCGCGATGTTTGACCAATTGCGGGGCGCGATGATCGGCGCTGAGCAAAATATAGGGGAAGGATTTGTCATCGCGCATGAGCACATTGAAGCGCGGTTTCATTTGCTTGATGTAATTGGCTTCGAGCAGCAGCGCCTCGGTCTCCGTCTCAGTCGAGACAAAGATCATGGATTGCGTCAGGCTGATCATGCGGGCAATGCGATTGCTATGTCCCGTTGGCCTTGTGTAGCTGGCAATGCGTTTGCGAATATTGCGGGCCTTGCCGACATAGAGCACTTCGCCCGTTGCTCCGATCATGCGATAGACGCCCGGGCTGGTGGGGCAGTCTTTCATATGAAACTTGATGATCTCGGCGCCTGATTGAATGGCGGTCGGCTGGGCTTCGGACTCATCTAGCAGTTCGCCAAAATCCAGCTCTAGCTCGGCCTCCGCGTCTTCCTCGGCTTCGTCTTGCGTCTCCTCTTCGGCAAGATCGGGGCCGTCAGCCTGCAGGCTCGTTTCCACTGCGGGCGGATCAAGGCGCTCAGAGCTGTCTGGCTCTTCTGTCTGGGGATGGGTTGGGCGCGGTGGACGGCTCATGATTGGAACCTAGGCTTGGGGGCGCTGCATTTCAACTCGGAGCGTCGAGCCACTGGTCGCGTGGCCTCTGAAAGCAAGGAAAGTCTTTTAAAA
>CAIVAX010000385.1 GCA_903903935.1 uncultured Hyphomicrobiales bacterium
ATGAAACCCTTTGGCCTCACCAATCCGCATAATCCCACCAAAAAGGCCTATGCCATTATTCAGCTGCGTCAGGATAATGCGCTGGGCACTTTGTATAATATGGTTGGATTTCAAACCAAGCTCAAACATGCCGAGCAAGTGCGGATCTTTCGCACCATCCCCGGACTTGAGAGTGCTGAATTTGCCAGATTGGGTGGCTTGCATCGCAATACATTTTTGAATTCTCCGCGTGTGCTCGATCCATTTTTGCGTCTGAAAAGCAGGCCGCAGATTTGTTTTGCCGGTCAGATTACTGGATGCGAAGGCTATGTGGAGAGTGCTGCGATTGGCTTGATGGCAGGCCGCATGGCGGCGAGTGAATATAGAGGCGAAGAGCTGCGCCTACCGCCTTCAACAACGGCGATTGGCGCGCTGATCAATCACATCACCGGCGGGCATGTCGAAACGATTGATGCGGGGCCATCGTCGTTTCAGCCGATGAATATTAATTTTGGGCTGTTTCCGCCCTTGGCGGATCCGCCGCTGGAGCAGGATGGCAAACGCCTCAAGGGGCCCGAGCGTGGGCTTGCCCGCAAGCGCGCTTTGACAGCGCGCGGCAAGCATGATCTTGATTTATGGCTGGCGCCGCAGAGTTGAATTTTATTCTGCGGCTTTGCCCTTGAGCGAGGGGGCAGGGCGTCTGGCCAGAACCTCTTTCAAAAAGCTGCCTGTATGCGAGCGGGGATTGCGCGCAATGTCCTCGGGCGTGCCTTGGGCAACAATTTCACCGCCACCATCACCACCCTCTGGTCCCATATCAAGAATCCAGTCAGCGGTTTTGATCACTTCAAGATTATGTTCGATCACCACCACGCTATTGCCCTGATCGACCAGCTCATGCAGCACTTCCAACAATTTGGCGACATCATGAAAATGCAGGCCCGTTGTGGGCTCATCGAGAATATAGAGCGTGCGGCCTGTGGCGCGGCGCGAGAGTTCTTTGGAGAGTTTAACGCGCTGCGCTTCGCCGCCCGATAAAGTATTGGCCTGCTGGCCGACATGCACATAATTCAAACCGACACGCGCCAGAGTTTCCATTTTCTCGCGAATGGGCGGCACAGCTTTGAACAAGTGTCCGGCTTCTTCGACTGTCATATCGAGCACATCGGCAATCGATTTGTCGCGATATTTGACTTCGAGCGTTTCGCGATCATAGCGCTTGCCCTTGCACACATCGCAGGTGACATAGACATCGGGCAGAAAGTGCATTTCAATCTTGATCACGCCATCGCCCTGACAGGCCTCGCAGCGCCCTCCTTTGACGTTGAAGGAAAAGCGGCCGGGCTGATAGCCGCGCGCTTTGGCCTCTGGCAGTCCGGCAAACCATTCGCGAATAGGCGTGAAGGCGCCGGTATACGTGGCTGGATTGGAGCGCGGTGTGCGACCAATGGGGGATTGGTCAATATCAATCACTTTGTCGAGATGCTCCAGCCCTTCAATGCGATCATGCGGGGCAGGATGTTCGATGGCGCCATTGAGTTTGCGTGCAATGGCTTTGTAGAGCGTATCAATCACCAATGTGGATTTGCCACCACCCGAGACACCTGTGATGCAGGTGAAGGTGCCCAGCGGAATATCCGCCGTGACGTTTTTCAGATTATTGCCGCGCGCGCCGCAGATTTTCAGCATGCGGGCGGGTTGAATTTTGCGGCGTGTGCGCGGTAGGGCGACCATTTTCGCGCCCGTCAAATATTGCCCGGTGAGGGATTTGGGATTGGCGAGAATTTCAGAGGGCTTACCCTGGGCAATAATCTGCCCGCCGTGAATGCCAGCTCCCGGGCCAACATCCACCACATAATCAGCCGCTAAAATTGCATCTTCATCATGCTCGACGACGATGACGGTATTGCCGAGATCGCGCAAGCGTCGCAAAGTATCCAAGAGGCGGGCATTGTCGCGTTGATGCAGGCCGATAGAGGGTTCATCGAGCACATATAAAACGCCTGTAAGTCCGGAGCCGATTTGCGAGGCCAAGCGAATGCGCTGGCTCTCACCGCCCGATAATGTGCCCGAGGCTCTGGCAAGGGTGAGATAGTCCAGACCTACATCATTGAGAAAGGTCAGGCGATCGCGAATTTCTTTGAGAATGCGGGAGGCAATATCATTGCGCTTTTGATCGAGATGGGTTGGCAGTTCTTGTGCCCAAACCAAAGCCTGCCGCACAGAGAGTTCGGAGACTTCGCCAATGTGCTGATGATTGATCTTCACCGCCAGAGCCTCTGGCTTTAGGCGATAGCCTTTGCAAGCGGCGCAAGGCTTGGCGGACATGAAGCGGCCAATTTCTTCGCGATGCCATTCACTCTCGGTTTCGAGATAGCGGCGCTCGAGATTGCGCACCACGCCCTCAAAGGGCTTTTTGACATCATAGGCTTTGAGCCCGTCATTATAGGAAAATTTGATCGGCTCATCGCCCGAGCCAAACAGAATGACATCGCGCGCCTTTTTGGGCAGTTCATCCCAGGGCGTATCGAGCCGGAATTTGAGATGTTTGCCGATGGATTCCAAAGTCTGCTGATAATAGGGCGACGTTGATTTTGCCCAAGGCGCAATCGCGCCTTTGCGCAGCGTCACTTGACCATTGGGGACGACGAGTTCGGCATCAATCTTTTGTTCTGAACCAAGACCCGAACAGCTCGGGCAAGCGCCAAAAGGATTGTTGAAGGAGAAGAGACGCGGTTCAATCTCGGTGATTGTAAAGCCCGAGACGGGACAAGCGAATTTGGCCGACAACAATATATGATTGGCCGCATAATGGGTGGAGACATTGGCCTGAGCGTTTTTGGCTCCTGCCTTTGGCTTTTCGCCTGCGGGGCTGGCGTCATCAGCAAATTCGATCACGGCCAGACCATCCGAGAGTTCAAGCGCAGTTTCGAAACTCTCTGCTAAGCGGGCGGCAATATCAGAGCGCACGACAATGCGATCAACCACGACGTCAATGTCATGTTTGAGCTTTTTGTCGAGCTGCGGCGCATCGCCGATTTCATAATAAGTGCCATCGATCTTCAGGCGTTGAAAGCCGCGCTTTTGAAAATCGGCAATCTCTTTGCGATATTCGCCCTTGCGCCCGCGAATGACGGGCGCGAGCAGATAGAGCCGCGTGCGCTCCGGCAGGCTCATCACGCGATCGACCATTTGGCTGACGGTCTGGCTTTCAATCGGCAGGCCTGTGGCGGGGGAATAAGGAATGCCCACACGCGCCCAGAGCAGGCGCATATAATCATGAATTTCTGTGACGGTGCCGACAGTCGAGCGCGGATTTTTCGAAGTCGTTTTCTGTTCGATGGAAATGGCTGGCGAAAGTCCGTCGATCTGATCGACATCGGGCTTTTGCATCATTTCCAGAAATTGCCTTGCATAGGCGGACAGAGATTCCACATAGCGGCGCTGGCCTTCGGCATAAATGGTGTCAAAAGCGAGCGAGGATTTGCCAGAGCCTGATAGGCCGGTGAACACGACAAGCTTGTCGCGCGGAATGGTGAGATCAACATTTTTGAGGTTATGTTCTCGTGCCCCGCGCACGGTAATGACACGCTCATCTTTCGTGAAGGCGACGAATTCGCTTTTGAGCTGTTTAGATGCGGCTGCTTTGACCGGTGTCTCGGTTTTGCGAGATGCTGCTTTGGGTGTCACTGTTTTGGGTGACTTGGGGCTCGGCATAAAGGGCTCATTTTGGGCTAGGAGGAGAGAGGCTATCTCTATCTAGGCCGCTTTGGCGGCTTTGCCATCATCTGCTTTTGAAATCCACAGCTGAGGGCTTGCCAAAAGAGGCGAAACAGAATAGAACATAAAGAGAACATAATTATATTGCTTCATGTTTGTCTGCGCCTTGCAGCTTGCGTCGTGGATAGGTTCGTTTGTGGACAAGTGCGTTTTGCTCCGCTCTGAGCCTGACCCATGGGG
>CAIVAX010000386.1 GCA_903903935.1 uncultured Hyphomicrobiales bacterium
AACTCGACCATTGGGCCAAAGTTGCGCCTGATCGCATTTGGCTGGCGGCGCGCGAGAATGGGCAATGGCGCACCATCACTTATCGTCAGGGCCTGCATCACGTGCGGCAGATTGCCAGCGCTTTGTTGGATCGCGGTTTGAGTGCGGATCGCCCGCTGATGATTTTATCGGGCAATGATCTTGAACATGCTTTGCTGGGCATGGGTGCACTTTATGCTGGCATTGCCTATGCGCCCGTCTCGCCCGCCTATTCTTTGATCTCGTCTGATCATTCCAAACTCAAATATATGATTGAGCTTTTAACCCCAGGCTTGATTTTTGTTTCTGATGGCAAGGTCTATGAGCGGGCCATCACGCAGGCTGTGCCAGCAGATTGTGAAGTGATTGTCACGAATAATGCGCCCAGTGCGCGCGCCGCAACGCCGTTCAGTCACTTGCTCGTCACGTGTGATGACGCCAAAGTGGATGCGGCCTATGCCAAGATCAATCCGCAGACCATTGCCAAATTTCTGTTCACCTCAGGATCAACTGGCATGCCTAAAGCGGTGATCAATACGCAATTAATGCTGTGTTCGAATATGGCGATGTGCAGTGCGCATTTTGCCTTTATGGAAACTGAGCCGCCTGTGACTCTCGATTGGTCGCCTTGGAATCATACGGCGGGCGGCAATCATGATTTCAACCTCATTCTTTATAATGGCGGCTCTTTTTATATTGATGATGGCAAGCCAACACCCGGCGGCATTGAAGCCAGTGTGCGCAATTTGCGCGATGTCTCTCCCACTTGGTATTTCAACGTGCCCAAGGGCTATGCCGCTCTGGTGCCCTATCTGCGCGATGATCCAGAACTGTGCCGCAACTTTTTCAAAAATCTCAATATGCTTTGGTATGCCGGTGCAGGCATGGCGCAGCATGTGTGGGACGAGCTTGATGAGCTCTCCATTCGCACCACAGGCGAGCGCGTGATCATTCTCACCGGTCTGGGCGCCACTGAAACAGCGCCCTTTGCCATTGCTGCTAATCAGACGATGAGTGGCGCTGGCAATGTTGGCCTGCCGGGCCGTGGGTTAGAGCTCAAACTTGTGCCCAATGAAGGCAAGCTGGAAGCGCGCGTGCGCGGCCCCAATATTACGCCGGGCTATTGGCGCCAGAGCGATCTGACACAAGCGGCCTTTGATGACGAGGGCTTTTATAAATTGGGCGATGCGCTGCGCTTTGTTGATGAGAGTGATATCAACAAGGGCTTGCAATTTGATGGCCGCATTTCAGAAAACTTCAAGCTCAATACGGGCACATGGGTTCTGGTGGGTGCTTTGCGCGCCGCCTTTATCGATCATTTCGCCCCCCTTGTGCAGGATGTGGTGATTGCTGGCATTGATCAGGATTATATTACCGCGATGATCTTTCCTGATCTAGAAGCCTGCCGCAGCTTTGTAGGCCTGAAAGAGGGCCACCCGGAAGAGATTTTGGAGCATCCGCAGCTGCGCGCAGAATTTGCGGCGCGGCTCATCTCTCTGGCCAAGCAAAATACGGGCAGTTCTACTTTGATCAAGCGTGCACTCATTCTCACGCAAGGCCCGCAAATTGATCGCAGTGAAATGACCGATAAGGGCTCGATCAATCAGCGCGCTGTTTTGGATAATCGGCGAGCTTTGGTTGAATTGCTGTATTCAGGCACAGCAGACCCGCGCATTCTCGAGGCGTGATCCGCCTCGAGAATGGTGTTGGACCCAGCTTAACTGGCGGCTACCAATCTTTGCCACGCTAAGCGCGCTTGCGCATCCTTGGCGGCCACCAAAGCGCCTTCAATATAGCCGCCAAATTGCGAGGCGACTTCCGTCGAGCCAAAGAGCAAGCGTCCGTCCCATAATCCCTCTGCCTGAGGGGGATAATGATAGGCGGGATGATAGCCAATCGGCGTCTGATCCGATGCCGTGGCTGTCCATTCCTCCCCTGCCCAATCTTGCATAGTGATCGACAAAGGATTTTGCATAGCCGGCCCAAACAAGCGCACCAATTGATCGCGGGCGAGACGCACAATCTCATCTGCACGCGCCAGTCGGACATTGGCGGGCACACCGACAAAGCCAAAGAGCGCATATGGTCCGTTTTGCGCCGGTGACGCATCATGGATTTCAACCATCGGCCCCTTTTGACTCATCGCATCTCCTGAGAGGCCCTGCTCACGCCAGAAGGGGCGCTCATAGACAGCCATGATCTTGGCCTGACCTGCCATCCAAGTTGCAATATCCGAGAAAGCACGCTGCGCGGCTTGCGGCAGTGCGGGTGTGAAGGCAATCTTGCTCATCGCCACACGCGGAGGAATAGCCAGCACAACAGATTGCGCCAGAATGCTCCATTCGCGCTCACCGGTGATCGCGCGCACCTCCAAACCATCGGGCTTTTTGGTGATCGCCACAACGCGGGTTGAGAGATGCAGACGATCCTCTGGCAGTCCTTTGGTCAAATTTTTGATCAGGCCTGTCAAACCGCCGTCCATGCGATACGAGCCCTCCATGGAGGCAAAGCCCATACCGCGATGGGGCTGTCCATGGCGATCTTCATACATCAAATCACCGCTGGCATATTGCTCGAAGACATTCAGACCAAAGCGCTGCGCCAATGACGCAACCATAGGTTGGCCGGGCCAAAACCAGGCTGGGCCCAAATCAAAATCATTGCTCTGACCAAGTGTGGATGTCACATTTTTGGTGTGAATGCGCCCGCCCAGACGAGCCCGCGCTTCGAGCACTAGATAATCTTCTTTCGCGTGTTGCAGACGGTCCGCCAAAGCAAGACCCGAGAGACCAGCGCCAATAATCAAAGTCTGTGTTTGCATGATAATCCCCTGAGACGATTAAAATGTCTCGCTCTGCGGGCGCAAATCCAGTTCTTGCGTCCAAGTTGAAATGGGTTGATGGGCTAAATTCCAATAGGCTTGTGCAATATCGTCTGGCTTCATCATACGAGCCGGATCTCGCCCAGTGCGGGCCCGGCTGGCTGGCGTATCAATCAAGCCATCGAGAATAATATGAGCAATATGCAGACCTTTGGGTTGAAATTCGCGCGCTAAAGATTGGGGCAATCCGCGCAGTGCAAATTTGGCTGACGAAAAGGCAGCAAAATTCGCCGAGCCGCGCAGACTGGCCGTGGCGCCTGACACGAGGAAATCGCCACGTCCCGCTTGCACCATGGCAGGCAAAACAGCCTGTGCCAGAGTGAATGCTGACAAAACCATATTGCGCCAGAGGGCTTCAAAGGTCTGCGCCTCGCTCCCAAGAAAGGGCGATATGGATAATTGCGCAGTATTGTGAATAACAGCTGAGGGCGCACCATATTGCTCAATGAGTACAGCAAGACGCGTATGTGTCTCTTGCGCATCGGCAAGATCCAGACTCTCAAAATGCACGCCCTCCTGCGCGGGACGCTGGGCGCGCGCCAGTCCGATGACATGATACGGACCTTGCGCGAAGCGCTGCATCAGGGCTTCGCCAAGGCCGGGGCCTGCACCTGCGATCAGGACCAAAAGGTTTTGCTTGTTCATCGGACGCTCTTTTGAAAATTTTCTAGGTCAAACTCTCAGCGACAAAAGCTGTGTTCCTGTCACTTACTTGCCATGTCACTTACTTGCCATGTCACTGGCCAAACCTCTGGTCCGCAGACGCGGACCAGAAGTTGATGCGACTAAGCCTTCAAACGTGTCGCCAATGCTTCAGCCAACGGCACGGCAGAGGCTGGGCTTTGGC
>CAIVAX010000387.1 GCA_903903935.1 uncultured Hyphomicrobiales bacterium
CCGATGATCAGCCCTGCAAGACCAATGATCTGGGTGTCAAAGGTGCGGGTGAGGCTGGAGCCTGCGGGGCGCCGCCTGCCTTTGTCTCGGCGGTCTGTGATGCGCTCTCGCCCTATGGCATTCAGCATATCGATATGCCGTTAACGCCAGAGCGTGTGTGGAGCGCGATTGCACAAGCCAAAGCCCATCAAGCCGCTTGACCTATCAACTTTGAGGATATGCCCGTGAACATTACTCTGACTGTCAATGGACAGACACTCACGCGCGATGTAGCGCCCTATCTGCTGCTGGCAGATTTTCTGCGCGATGAACTGCGCTTGACCGGCACGCATGTGGGTTGTGACACGACTCAATGTGGTTGCTGCATCATTCATCTGAACGAAAAGGCGGTCAAAAGCTGCACCATGCTCGCTGTGCAGGCAGACGGAGCTCAGCTCACAACCATTGAAGGGTTGGCGCGCGCCGATGGCACGCTTCATCCTGTGCAAGAGGCTTTTCGTGACCATCATGGATTGCAATGCGGGTTTTGTACGCCGGGCATGGTGATGATGGGCGCTGATATTGTGCGCCGTTTGCCGGGCGCTGATGAAGAGACAATCCGTCATCAGCTCGAAGGCAATATTTGTCGCTGCACGGGCTATCAAGGCATTGTGGAAGCAATTATGGATGCGTCATCTCAAGCAAAGGCGAGCTGATCATGCAGGCCTTCACTTACCACCGTCCCACTGACCTTACCGAAGTTGTCAAAATTCTCGCTGATTGCGAGGATCCCAAATTGCTGGCTGGCGGCATGACGCTTTTGCCAACGCTCAAACAGCGCTTGGCTGCCCCCAGTGATCTGATCGATCTGGCGCGGATTCAAAATCTGCATGGCATTTGCGAGGATAAAAGTGAGATCGTCATTGGCGCCATGACCTGCCATGCTGATGTTGCTGCCTCGGCACTGGTGCGCGCCTTTTGCCCGGCTCTGGCTGATCTGGCTGGCCAGATTGGCGATCCGGCGGTTCGCCATCGTGGCACGATTGGCGGATCGGTAGCCAATGCCGATCCGGCCGCCGATTATCCGGCCGCGGTCTTGGGCTTGAATGCAATCATTGAGACCAATCAACGCCGGATCAAGGCTGATGATTTTTTCACCGACCTGTTTGAGACGGCGCTGGAGCCGGGCGAAATCATCACCGCCCTGCGCTTTCCCCGCCCGCATAAGGCGCAATATCAAAAATTCCGTCATCCGGCCTCGGGCTATGCCGTGGTGGGGGTAATGGTGGCGCAATTTGCTGGGGCGACCCGTCTGGCGATTACCGGAGCCGGACCCAATGCTTTCCGGCCCGCTGCGCTGGAAGAGGCGCTGACCCGCTCCTTTACGGCCAAGGCCCTTGAGGGGCTGCAGCTTGATCCTGATGAGCTTTTGTCCGACATGCATGCCAGCGCTGCCTATCGGGCCCATGTGGCTTTGGTTTTGGCCCAACGGGCGGTTGGCCTGATCGCTTGAGCTTGATCGCTTGAGATTGGGCGCTAGAGATTGGGCGCGTTCGCCTAGAGCCAGCCTTGTGGGCCAGATCAAATGCTGGTAAAGGAGGGCCGTCTTTCGCTTAAGCGGTAGATGCGTTTTCTGTATCGGCCTGCGCCGGGCCGCCTGTGGCGGTGACCCTTCAACATGTTGAGGGTGTCCGATCTCAGCAAACGCCCCTTAACTCAAACTGCCGGCGTGCCTGATTTCAGGCTTTCAGGAGATCTAATGTCCAATTCGTCTATGAGCCTTGCGCCGACGCGCGAGGATTTTGCCTCATTGCTTGAGGAAAGCTTTGGTGAAAACGAAGCCTTTGAGGGTTCGGTAGTTGAAGGTCGTGTTGTTGCGATCGAAAAAGATGTTGCCGTCATTGACGTCGGTCTGAAGACCGAAGGTCGTGTCGCACTCAAGGAATTCATGGGACCTGGCCGTGACCAGACCCTTAAAGTGGGTGATATTGTCGAAGTTTATCTGGAGCGCATCGAAAACGCGCTCGGTGAAGCCGTCATCTCCCGCGATAAAGCCCGCCGTGAAGAGAGCTGGGTCAAGCTTGAAAAGGCCTTTGAGGCCAATGAAAAGGTTGATGGCGTTATCTTCAATCAGGTCAAGGGTGGCTTCACTGTTGATCTTGACGGTGCTGTGGCCTTTTTGCCGCGCTCGCAAGTTGACATTCGCCCCGTGCGCGATGTCGGCCCGTTGATGAATGTGCCGCAGCCTTTCCAGATTTTGAAAATGGATCGTCGCAGAGGCAATATTGTCGTCTCGCGCCGCACTGTTCTGGAAGAGAGCCGTGCAGAGCAGCGTCACGAAATCGTTGCCAATCTTGAAGAAGGTCAGGTCATTGACGGCAGCGTCAAGAACATCACCGATTATGGTGCGTTCGTTGATCTGGGCGGCATTGATGGCCTGCTGCATGTCACCGACATTGCATGGCGCCGCGTCAATCATCCCACCGAAGTGCTCAACATTGGCCAGTCGGTGCGCGTCAAGATCATCAAGATCAACCACGACACCCACCGCATTTCTTTGGGCATGAAGCAATTGCTCGAAGATCCATGGCAGGGCATTGAGGCCAAATATCCGCTCAATTCCCGCTTCCATGGCCGCGTGACCAATATCACCGATTACGGTGCGTTTGTGGAGCTGGAAGCTGGCATTGAAGGCCTGATCCATGTTTCAGAAATGTCCTGGACCAAAAAGAATGTGCATCCTGGCAAGATCGTCTCGACCAGTCAGGAAGTCGATGTGCAAGTGCTCGAGGTTGATTCCTCCAAGCGCCGCATTTCGCTGGGCCTGAAGCAGACCTTGCAAAATCCCTGGGAAGCTTTTGCTGAAAAATATCCCAAGGGTGCGATTGTTGAAGGCGAGGTCAAGAACAAGACTGAATTTGGTCTATTCATTGGTCTTGAAGGTGATGTGGATGGCATGGTCCATCTCTCCGATCTCGATTGGAAGCGCCCTGGCGAACAAGCCATTGAGGACTTCAAAAAGGGTGACATGGTCAAGGCGCAAGTGCTTGACGTCGATGTCGAGAAGGAACGCATCTCGCTGGGCATTAAGCAATTGTTGGGCGACCCCTTCGCCGCCAAGGTTGAGGGCGAAGCCGATCTGCGCAAGGGCGCTGTCGTCACCTGCGAAATCACCGAAGTGAAAGAAGGTGGTCTCGATGTGAAGATTGTGGGCACAGATCTCGAAGCCTTCATCAAGCGCGCAGAACTGGCCCGTGATCGTGCTGATCAGCGTCCAGAGCGCTTTGCAGTTGGCGAAAAGGTTGATGCTCGCATCACCATCTTTGATCGCAAGGCTCGCAAAGTCTCCGTCTCGATCAAGGCGCTTGAAGTGGCCGAAGAGAAGGAAGCGATTGCACAATATGGCTCCGCTGATTCGGGCGCTTCATTGGGTGACATTCTGGGCGCTGCTCTCAAGGCGCGGGAAACACCTAAGAAGTAACACTTTTACGATAGACCTTGCGCCACGCGCAGGGTCCATACTTCAGGCCTGCGCATCTTGCGCGGGCCTTTTTATTGCTGCGCTTGATCCCATATGTGCTTAGGCCTAATCTGAAAGGGCCCAAATAGGATAATATAGATGACAGCTTCTGATGATTTGGCCAGCTATCTGATTGACCGGCGCAGACTGCGTGAGAAACTGACATTCTGGCGGGCTTGTGTCGTTGTGTTCGTGCTTGCAGGCCTTGGCTTTGCTGGCTGGCAAATGAGAGATGAAAAGTCATCCGCATCACCTGCTCAGATCTCTGCGAACAATCCGCATATTGCAAGATTGAACATCAGCGGGCTTATCACAGGTGATAAGGATACCATTACGCTCATTCAAGATGTGACAAAATCACAGGCTAAAGCGGTCATTCTCATGATTGCCAGCCCAGGGGGAACAACAACTGGCTCTGAGCGCCTGTATAAGGAATTGCGCACCCTAGCCGCGAAAAAGCCTGTGGTTACTATCGTGGGTGATATGGCTGCCTCTGGCGCTTATATTGCGGCTTTGGGCAGTGATCATATTTTGGCCAGTGGCAATTCACTCGTGGGATCCATCGGCGTTTTATTTCAATATCCCAATTTTTCACGCCTTTTAGATTTTATTGGTGTCTCAGTTGAGGAAGTTAAATCCTCGCCACTAAAAGCCGCTCCTAATGGATTAGAGCCCACAAGCCCCGAAGCGCGAGCAGCACTTGCTGCCTTGGTGTCAGATTCTTTCAACTGGTTCAAATCCTTGGTGCAGGAGAGACGAAATCTGACTGAGGCAGAGCTTAATCTTGTTGCTGATGGGCGTGTTTTCACTGGGAGACAAGCTTTACCGTTAAAGTTAATTGACGGAATCGGAGAAGAGAAAGAGGCGCTCGATTGGCTCCATGAGAGCAGAAAAATTGCAGCGGATCTTCCCATTCGAGACTGGAAAGTGAAAAAATCGACTGGGAGACTAAGCTATTTTGGATTTTCAGCAGACCTTGCCCGGCTTCTGGGCTATGAGGGTGCAGCGCAATCTATAGAAAAAATAGATCTTTCGTCTCATCAAGCTGCGCTTGATGGACTCCTAGTCATTTGGCAAGTTAGATCAGCAAATGGATCTTGACGGCGCGTTTCAGTTGCTCGTTTAATCATTTAAGGCTGACACAAGTGATAAAATCAGAACTCGTTCAAAAGATCGCTGAGCGCAATCCCCATCTTTATCTTCGCGATGTCGAAAATATCGTCAATGCGATTCTTGATGAGGTCACCAATGCGCTAGCACGTGGCGATCGTGTCGAATTGCGTGGCTTTGGTGCCTTCTCTGTCAAACGTCGTGATGCCAGAGTTGGACGCAATCCCCGCACTGGCCAGCATGTCTCGGTTGATGAGAAATCCGTTCCCTTCTTCAAGACGGGTAAGGAAATGCGTGAACGTCTGAATGGTGGCGTCGCTGACTAAGCCTGCGGCAGATCAGGTTAGACATGATGCGCTTTCTGAAATGGCTTTTCCTTCTCCCAATTTCTGCGGGCATAGTCCTGCTTGCGATTGCCAATCGCCATTTTGTGCCTGTGCTGCTTGATCCTTTTGGTCATGACACTCCTGACTTAGAGATCAGCGCCCCTTTGTTTGTTATCATCTTTGGTGCGATGATTATCGGGGTGATCTTTGGCGGAATTACGACTTGGTTGGGTCAATCCAAGCATAGAATAGCAGCGCGGCGCGCCAAATCTGAGCTGAGCCAAATCCGCAACGAGGCTGACACTCTGCGCAAGCAACTTGCTCATGTCCAGAACCTGACCCAAATCACGCATCAGGGCCAATCACGCCCAGCTGCTTAAGGTGGTTTCTGATCCAGATTCACTGGACAGACGCCTCAGTTAGAGTCAAAGCAAAGCATGGATGATAGAGCTTTGCTAAAAGATCCCTGTCTGATCAAAATCTGCGGCCTGAGCACGCCTGAGAGCCTTGAGGCTGCCTTGCGCTTTGGCGCCGATCAGGTGGGCTTTGTGTTTTTTGCCCCCAGCCCGCGCCATCTCAGCCTCGATAAAGCCCGCAGTCTGAGCCAGCAGGTTGCAGGGCGGGCCAGCAAGGTTGCTTTGACGGTCGACGCCTCTGATGAGGATTTGCAGGCCATGATCACCCATTTGCAGCCCGATTGGCTGCAATTGCATGGCCGAGAATCTCCTGAGCGTGTGCGTTTCATTCGCCAGAACTTTGGTCTGCCGGTGATGAAGGCCATAGGTATTTCTACTCAAGCCGATCTTGCTGGCCTGTCTGACTATGCTCCGGTCGCTGATCGCCTGTTGTTTGATGCCAAAATGCCTAAGGATTCGGTGTTGCCGGGGGGTAATGGCCGGACCTTTGATTGGTCGATTTTGCAGGATCTCAAGCTTGAGTGCCCCTGGATGCTGTCAGGCGGGCTCGATGCCGCAAATGTGCAAGAGGCCATCAAGCGCACGGGAGCCACAGCCGTGGATGTCTCCTCAGGGGTTGAATCTTCCCCCGGAGTTAAAGATATCAATAAGTTAAGAGAATTTATCACGGCTGTCCGTTCGCTGCCTGCCAAAACCGGGCTTTGAGCCTGCTAAAATCGCAAACAGGCTTGGTAGCAAAGCCCGGTTTGGCGTATAGGGACCTGTGTAGGAGAACATCTTGAAACCTGATCTTCCCAATTCCTTCCGAACAGGTCCCGATGAGCACGGGCATTTTGGTATTTTTGGCGGCCGCTTTGTCGCCGAAACCCTGATGCCGCTGATCTTGGATCTTGAACAGGCCTATACGAAGGCCAAGGCCGATCCTTCCTTTCAGGCTGAGCTGGATCATCTGGCGACCCATTATGTTGGACGGCCGAGCCCGCTCTATTATGCCGAACGTCTGACCCAGCATTTGGGCGGCGCTAAAATTTACTTCAAGCGCGATGAACTGAACCACACAGGCGCGCATAAGATCAACAATGTGCTTGGCCAGATTCAACTGGCTTTGCGCATGGGCAAGAAGCGGATCATTGCTGAGACTGGCGCCGGCCAGCATGGCGTGGCCACAGCAACCGCTTGTGCCAAATATGGCCTTGAATGCGTGGTCTATATGGGCGCTGTCGATGTGGAGCGGCAAAAGCCCAATGTGTTTCGCATGAACATGCTGGGCGCGAAGATTGTGCCGGTGCAATCAGGAGCGCGGACGCTGAAAGATGCGATGAATGAAGCGCTGCGCGATTGGGTGACCAATGTCGCAGACACGTTCTATTGCATTGGTACGGCCGCCGGTCCCCATCCCTATCCGGCAATGGTGCGTGATTTTCAGAGCATTATTGGCAAAGAAACGCGCGAGCAAATGCAGCAGGCCGAAGGGCGTTTGCCCGATTCCCTTGTGGCTTGCATTGGCGGTGGCTCGAATGCCATTGGCCTCTTCCATCCCTTCCTTGATGATCGCTCGGTTGAAATCTATGGCGTAGAAGCTGCGGGCCATGGCCTTGCCGTTCCCGATGGTCATGCCGCCTCGCTAGCAGGTGGCCGACCCGGTGTTCTGCATGGCAATCGCACTTATCTGCTGATGGATGAAGATGGCCAGATCAATGAAGGCCATTCGATTTCAGCAGGCCTGGATTATCCCGGCATTGGCCCTGAACATGCTTGGCTGCGGGATATGGGCCGCGTCACTTATCTCTCGGCAACAGACAAACAGGCTTTGGAGGCGTTCCAAATGTGCTGCAAGCTTGAGGGCATTATTCCCGCCCTTGAGCCTGCCCATGCTCTGGCCGCTGTGATGGAACTGGCGCCCAAGAAACCCAAGGATCATCTCATGGTGATGAATATGTGTGGGCGTGGCGATAAGGATATTTTCACAGTCGCAGAGCATTTGGGCGGCATGTAAGCACGCCGGCTGATTTGGTCTTCGACAATGGCCTGCGCAGGCTGCGCGTGCATGACTGATCTTCTCTTCGTAGAGCGTTTTGATGACACAGACACGTATTGATCATAGATTTGCCAAGACCCGCGCTGAGGGACGAGCTGCGCTTGTCACCTTTATTATGGCAGGTGATCCGGATTTCGCGACGTCTTTGCAAATTCTGAAAACCTTGCCCAAGGCCGGTGCGGATGTGATTGAACTGGGCATGCCCTTTACTGATCCCATGGCAGATGGCCCCTCTATTCAAGCGGCTGGTTTGCGGGCGCTCAAATCAGGCATGACACTCAAAAAGACATTGGCACTTGTAGCTGAGTTTCGGCGCGAGGATCAGGCAACCCCCATAGTTTTGATGGGCTATTACAATCCCATTTATGTTTATGGTGTCGATCAATTTCTTATCGATGCCAAAGCCTCTGGTATTGATGGCCTGATCATTGTCGATCTGCCGCCGGAAGAAGATTCTGAATTATGCGAACCGGCGCTTAAGGCTGGGCTCAATTTCATTCGCCTTGCCACACCCACAACCGATGACAAGCGCCTACCCAAAGTGCTGACCAATACATCGGGCTTTGTCTATTATGTCTCTATTACCGGAATCACCGGAGCGGCAACGCCTGATTATTCCAAAGTGGCGGATGCAGTTGCCCGTCTCAAGCGACATACACAGCTGCCGATTGCTGTGGGCTTTGGTGTGAAGAATGCGCAAAGCGCTGCGGCCATTGCAGTGCATGCTGATGGTGTGGTCGTTGGCACAGCCTTGGTGGATGTGATTGCCGCCGCCTCAAAGCCCGATCAGGCACAGCAGGGCGATGTCATCACACATGTGTCCAACTTTGTTGGTCAATTGGTGAGTGGAATTCAGCAAGCCCGCAGCAAAGCGTGAACTGGCAGGATTGTAAATCATGAACTGGATGTCCAATGTCGTCCCGCCGAAGATCAGATCCTTTCTGAAGCGGGAAACTCCTGAAAATCTCTGGGTCAAATGTCCTGAGAGCGGCCAATTGGTCTTTCACAAAGATTTGGAAGCCAATCTCTTTGTCGTGCCGGAATCTGGCTATCATATGCAATGCCCGGCGCGGGTGCGCATGAATGCGCTGTTCGACAAAGACACATTTCAAGAAATTGCTGTTTCGGAAGTTCCCTTGGATCCGCTGAAATTTCGTGATGTGAAGCGCTATTCGGATCGTCTGAAAGACTATCGCAATAAAACCGGATTACAGGACGCCATTTTGGTGGGGTCTGGAAAATTAGCAGGGC
>CAIVAX010000388.1 GCA_903903935.1 uncultured Hyphomicrobiales bacterium
GATCGCACCTCCCATATTGCTCATGTGCTGCTCTATGTGCTGATGGCATTTGTCAGCCTAGCTGGCCTTATCAATATTTTCGCGCGCGGGCGCGGCGTTGATTTTGGGGCCTTTGCCATTCCGCAGCTTATGCCCTCAACCCGCAGCATTATCCGCCCCGCCGATGAAGCGCATGCCGTTTCAGCCTATGTGCTGATGGCGATCGCAGCCATTCACATTCTAGCGGCCGCTTGGCATCAATTCTGGCTCAAAGATCATTTGATGCTGCGCATGATGCCGCAGGCAAAATCTCCCCTTGAGCCAGAGGCAGAAACTCACTGATGGTTAACTGAAGATTTACAGCCTGCCTCCATGATGCGCCTATTGCATCTATGGAGGCCCTATGCGCCTGTTTCAATTTATCGAAAGTTTATTGCCCGGTGAGCTTCCCACGCAGATTGCCCTTGGCGCAGTCGTCATTGGCTCTTTGTCAGTTATCGCAACGCAAAAGCTCGATAGTCATGTCAAAGAGGCGAACGCTCAGAAAAATGCGCAGCAATTGGCGGAGTCTTTGGCGACCAAAGCCAATCCCAGCGCACCTAAAAAGGTGCAGGCCGGGTTACATTATGATTACCTCCCCGTGGGCACAGTTCCTGGATTATCAGCGCTTAATGTCATCCTAGACCCCTGCCTAGGGCGGCCGAAATAGGTCCCCTGCCCTTCCAAGCGTTTGGGGGCCAGCTTGAGCCCTCACATTGACTTTCCTGCAATAAAGCCTATGTGTGAAGAGGATGCTCAAGAGGCTCGCGCGGGCCCGGCATCTGTTTCGCAGCAAATCAGCTTGCGTATTCTTTCCCATATGGACGCGCGACTTGCGACGAGGATTTCCCAGTCGCGCTGGAACACATCTTATAATGACATTCGAAGAACTTGGACTCAGTGAAAAAGTCCTGCAGGCCGTCACAGCCTCCGGCTATACACACCCCACGCCCATTCAGGCCCAATCCATCCCCCATGCTTTGAAGGGGCGCGATATTCTGGGCATTGCGCAGACCGGCACGGGCAAGACGGCTGCCTTTACCCTGCCCATGCTTTCGCGCCTCGAAACAGGCCGCGCACGGGCCCGCATGCCGCGCTCGCTCATTCTGGAGCCAACCCGCGAATTGGCCGCGCAGGTCGAAGAAAATTTTGAAAAATATGGCGTCAATCACAAGCTCAATGTGGCTTTGCTGATTGGTGGCGTGTCTTTCGGGGATCAAGAAACTAAAATTATGCGCGGCGCGGATGTGCTGATCGCAACGCCCGGCCGCTTGCTCGATTTTGTTGAAAGAGGCAAGCTTTTGCTCACCGGCATTGATATTCTGGTGATTGATGAAGCTGACCGCATGCTCGATATGGGTTTCATTCCCGATATTGAACGCATTTGCAAACTCGTGCCCTTCACCCGCCAGACCTTGTTCTTCTCGGCGACAATGCCCCCCGAGATCACGCGTCTGACAGAGACCTTCCTGCAAAACCCCGTCCGCGTTGAAGTCTCGCGCCCCTCCTCCTCATCGGAGAATATTACGCAAGGCTTGGTGGCCTCCCATAATGGCGGGCTCAAGCGGGAAACTTTGCGCCAATTGCTGCGCAAGGCTGAGAATTTCAAAAATGCGATCATCTTCTGCAATCGCAAGCGCGATGTCGCCATTTTGCATAAATCGCTCACCAAACATGGCTTCTCGGCTGGTGCTTTGCATGGCGATATGGACCAGCGCGCCCGCATGATCTCGCTCGAAGCCTTCAAAACGGGCGAAGTCAGTCTTTTGGTCTGCTCGGATGTCGCCGCGCGCGGTCTTGATATTCCTGATGTCAGCCATGTCTTTAATTTTGATTTGCCGACGCATTCGGAAGATTATGTGCATCGCATTGGCCGCACTGGCCGAGC
>CAIVAX010000389.1 GCA_903903935.1 uncultured Hyphomicrobiales bacterium
GCACTTTTCGCAAATGACGCCCTTATACTTCATGCGCTTATATTTGCCGCACAAGCATTCATAATCCTTGATCGGCCCAAAGATGCGCGCGCAGAACAGACCATCGCGCTCCGGCTTAAAGGTGCGGTAATTGATCGTCTCTGGCTTTTTGATTTCACCGAACGACCACGAAAGAATCTTTTCGGGGCTGGCGATAGAAATCTGGATCTGGTCGAACGCCTGTGGTTGAGCGACCGGATTGAAGAGATTCATGACCTCTTGATTCATGCCCATCTCCTGAAGCTGGAGCCATCTGGCATAAGGCCATCAGTGCTCCGCTGGATAATAAAAGCGGGGTGGCGACATGCCTCCCCGCACACGTGATACTTACTCGGCTGCCTCGGCTGGCGGATTTTCAATCTTCTTGGTCGATGTCAGTTCGACATTGAGACCCAGAGACCGCATTTCCTTCACCAACACGTTGAAGCTCTCGGGAATACCGGACTCGAAGGCGTCATCACCGCGCACAATGGCCTCATAGACCTTGGTGCGGCCAGCAACGTCATCCGACTTCACCGTCAGCATTTCCTGCAGCGTATAGGCAGCGCCATAGGCCTCGAGAGCCCAGACTTCCATTTCACCAAAGCGCTGGCCACCAAATTGCGCCTTGCCGCCCAGCGGTTGCTGAGTGACGAGCGAATAAGGCCCGATGGAGCGTGCATGGATCTTGTCATCGACCAAGTGATGCAGCTTCAGCATGTAGATGTAGCCGACCGTCACGCGGCGATCGAACGCCTCGCCCGTGCGTCCATCATACAAGGTGACCTGTCCCGAAGGATCATGGCCAGCCATCTTGAGCATGTCGACAATGTCCTTCTCGCGCGCACCGTCAAACACGGGCGTTGCAATAGGAACACCGCGGCGCAGGTTTTCACCCAGCTCAACAAGCTCATTGTCATCCAGCGACGTCACATTCTCGTTGTCACCATAGATGTCATGCAGCTTGCTGCGCAGCGGCTTGATGTCATGCGACTTGAGATAAGCATTGACGGCTTCACCGACCTGCTTACCCAGACCCGCACAGGCCCAGCCCAAATGCGTTTCAAGAATCTGACCGACATTCATGCGGCTGGGCACGCCCAGCGGATTGAGCACAATGTCAACCGGAGTGCCATCCGCGAGGAAGGGCATATCTTCCTGCGGCACAATCTTGGACACGACGCCCTTATTACCATGGCGTCCGGCCATTTTATCGCCGGGCTGAATCTTGCGCTTCACCGCGACAAAGACTTTAACCATCTTCATCACGCCGGGCGGCAATTCATCGCCACGCTGCAATTTCTCGACCTTGTCGAGGAAGCGGCTTTCCAGACCCTTTTTGGCTTCGTCATATTGTTTGCGAATGGCTTCTAGCTCGCCCATCAGGCGATCATCTTCCACCGCAAACGTCCACCATTGTGAGCGCGGATATTCTTCAATCATGTCCTTGGTGAGAACAGCGTCTTTTTTGAAGCCGCGCGGGCCTGCAATGGCGGCTTTACCAACCAGCAGAGTGCTCACACGTGTGTAGACGTTGCGATCGAGAATAGCCAATTCGTCATCACGGTCCTTGGCCAGACGCTCGATCTCTTCGCGCTCGATCGACTGAGCGCGCTCATCCTTGTCCACGCCGTGACGGTTGAACACGCGCACTTCGACAATCGTGCCCTGAACGCCCGGAGGCACGCGCAGCGATGTGTCACGCACATCAGAGGCTTTCTCACCGAAGATGGCGCGCAGCAATTTTTCTTCCGGCGTCATCGGGCTTTCGCCCTTGGGTGTGATCTTGCCAACAAGAATATCACCGGCCTGCACTTCAGCGCCGATATAGACAATGCCAGCTTCATCGAGATTCTTCAGCGCCTCTTCCGACACATTGGGAATATCGCGGGTGATTTCTTCCGGACCCAATTTGGTGTCGCGGGCCATCACTTCGAATTCGTCAATATGGATCGAGGAGAACACATCGTCCTTCACGATGCGCTCATTGAGCAGAATGGAATCTTCGAAGTTGTATCCATTCCAGGGCATGAAAGCGACGAGCACATTGCGGCCGAGCGCCAAATCACCCAGATCGGTCGAGGGACCGTCAGCGATAATGTCGCCCTTGTTCACAAAGTCACCCACGCGCACCAGCGGCTTCTGGTTGATGCAGGTGGACTGGTTAGAACGCTGGAACTTCATCAGGCGATAAATATCAACGCCCGGCTTGGAGGGATCCAATTCCTCTGTCGCGCGCACAACAATACGCGTGGCATCGATCTGATCGACAAAGCCCGTCCGGCGGGCGGCAATCGCCGCGCCTGAATCGCGCGCCACAATTGCTTCCATACCAGTGCCAACCAGAGGCGCATCGGCTTTCACCAATGGCACAGCCTGACGTTGCATGTTCGAACCCATGAGAGCGCGATTGGCGTCATCATTCTCAAGGAAGGGAATAAGCGCAGCGGCAACCGAAACGAGCTGCTTGGGCGACACATCCATGAAGTCGACCTTGTCGCGCGTGATCATGACCACTTCACCGGCCTGACGACAAACAACGAGATCTTCGGTCAGCTCATTATTGGCACCAATGGGAGCATTGGCCTGAGCCACCGTATATTTGAATTCCTCCATCGCCGAGAGATAGACCACTTCATGCGAAACGATGCCATCTTTCACGCGACGATAAGGAGCTTCAATAAAGCCATATTTGTTCACACGCGCAAAGGTCGCCAGCGAATTGATCAGACCAATGTTCGGGCCTTCTGGTGTTTCAATCGGGCAGATACGACCATAATGCGTGGGATGCACGTCGCGCACTTCAAAGCCCGCTCGCTCACGAGTCAACCCACCAGGGCCCAAGGCCGAGAGACGACGCTTATGCGTGATTTCTGACAGCGGATTGGTTTGATCCATGAATTGCGAAAGCTGCGAAGAGCCAAAGAATTCACGCACCGCAGCCGCTGCTGGCTTGGCATTGATCAGATCCTGCGGCATCACAGTATCAATATCAACCGAAGACATGCGCTCCTTGATCGCACGCTCCATGCGCAGCAGGCCGAGCCTGTATTGGTTTTCCATCAATTCGCCAACCGAACGCACGCGCCGATTGCCCAAATGATCGATGTCGTCAATATCACCGCGTCCATCGCGCAGATCCACCAAAGCGCGCACAACAGCCAGGATATCTTCCTTGCGCATAATGCGAACCGTGTCCTCGGCATCCAGATCCAGACGCATGTTCATCTTCACGCGACCAACGGCCGAGAGATCATAACGCTCTGGATCAAAGAACAGCGAATTGAACATGGCTTCGCCGGTTTCTAATGTCGGCGGCTCGCCAGGGCGCATCACACGATAAATATCGAACAAGGCCTCTTCGCGATTGGAGTTTTTATCAACGGCGAGGGTATTGCGGATATACGGGCCGATGTTGATGTGATCAATGTCGAGAAGGGGCAGCTCATCAAAGCCAGCCTCGATCAAAGCCACCAGAGATTTGGCTGTAATCTCATCGCCCGCTTCAGCGAAGATTTCACCGGTCTGCGGATTGTACAGATCTTCAGCAATATATTGGCCGTAGAGATCCTCATCCTGCGCTTTAATCGCTTTCAACCCGCGCTCGGCGAGAAGACGCGCACTGCGCACAGTGAGCTTCTTGCCAGCTTCAAGAATAACTTCGCCTGTATCTGCATCGAGAATATCAACCGAAGCCTTAATGCCCTTCATGCGATCGGCATCATAAGGAACGCGCCAAGCGCCCTGCTTGGCTTTGTCAACAAAGCGGGCATAGGAAATCTTCTTGTAGAAGGTCGAGAGAATTTCTTCATTGTCGAGACCCAGTGCATAGAGCAGCGAGGTCACGTGAATCTTGCGGCGCCGATCAATACGCGCATAGACAATATCCTTGGCATCAAATTCAATATCGAGCCAAGAGCCACGATAGGGAATGATGCGCGCAGCAAACAACAGCTTGCCAGACGAATGGGTCTTGCCCTTGTCGTGATCAAAGAACACGCCCGGCGAGCGATGCATCTGCGAGACGATGACGCGCTCGGTGCCGTTGACGACAAAGGTACCATTGGACGTCATGAACGGCATGTCGCCCATGTAAACGTCTTGCTCTTTAATGTCCTTGACGGAACGCGCCTGTGTATCAGGGTCCACATCAAACACGATCAGACGCAGAGTCACCTTCAACGGCGCGGCATAGGTCATGCCCCGCTGGCGGCATTCTTCCGTGTCATATTTGGGTGGCTCAAATTCATATTTGACAAATTCGAGCAGCGAGGTTTGCGCAAAATCCGAGATCGGAAAGACGGATCTGAAAACAGATTGCAATCCTTCGTCCGGACGACCTCCCTTGGGTTCATTCACCAAGAGGAATTGATCGTAGGACGCCTTTTGGACCTCAATGAGATTGGGCATAGCCGCGACTTCGCGGATGTGACCAAAAAACTTGCGGACTCTTTTGCGACCGGTGAACGTTGTTGCCATCTCGCTCCTCGCACCTGTCAATTGCAACCGGCCTTGCGGCTCTGATTGCGTCTGCATCCCTGGGCCGGATGCAAACTGGAGAAATCTCCAAAACCTAATCCCGCAACCTGCGCTGCGGCTGTGTGAAATCTGAAATCTACGCAGGCAAGGCTTTCACAAAACCAAAGCCCATGAGATCTCAAACGGCTGAAAGGTCCCGAAGCAAACGCCTCGGGACCCTCAAAACTTAAGTGAGGGATTGCGAACGCAACCCCGTCACA
>CAIVAX010000390.1 GCA_903903935.1 uncultured Hyphomicrobiales bacterium
AATTTCATCATGACGACGTTGGATGAGATCAAGTTTTTCGACGGGGAGCATGAGATCAATCTGACTGAGAAAATAAAGGCGGCATATCGAGCAAAGCGCACAGCCTCGCTATAATTGGATGCCCTTGGCTTCGGCAAAGCCAATCAATTCCTGACGGATCGAACTGCGGCCATCAGATTTGTGCAGTGCCTGTGCGATAAATTCGGTGACTTCGGCCACATTCAAACTCAGGACCATTGCTTTGACACGTCCCAGCGATGAGCCAGCCATTGAAAGCCCGCGATAGCCCAGCCCAATCAGCGCCATCGCCTCAAGCGGCTGGCCGCCAATCTCGCCGCATAAGGTCACTGGCACAGCATGCGGATGGGCTTTGTCGGTGATCAGTTTGAGAGCGCGGAGAATTGCTGGCGATAAGGGATCGAAGCGGGTTGAGACGCGCGGATTATCGCGATCAGCCGCAAACATATATTGGACAAGATCATTCGAGCCTACAGAGATGAAATCAACCCGGCTCAGAAACTCATCCAATTGCCAAAGCACGGAGGGAACTTCCACCATAATCCCTAGTTTGAGATCTTTGGGCGGTGGATAGCCATGGCGCTCTTGATGGGCGAGCTCACGCTCAACAATCGCCTTGGCGTCATCAAATTCGGAGACTTGCGCAATCATCGGAAACATAATGCGCAAATGCCGCCCGGCACTGGCGCGCAGCATGGCCCGCACTTGCGTGCGCAATAATGCGGGGCGATCAAGGCCGATACGAATAGCGCGCCAGCCCAAAGCCGGATTTTCTTCTTCAAAGGTTGCCATATAGGGTAGGATTTTATCACCGCCTATATCCAGAGTGCGGAATGTGACGGGACGATCGCCCATCTCATCCATCACCGATTTGTAGAACGACAATTGTGTGCTCATGCGCGGAAATTGCGGCACGATCATAAATTGCAATTCCGTGCGAAACAGGCCAATCGACAAAGCGCCGGTCTCCTGCACATGCGGCAGATCAATCAACAAACCAGCATTCATGTGCAAATCAATCGCCACGCCATCGCGGGTGATCGACGGCACATCTCTGAGCTTGCGATATTGCTCTTGTCGCCGTGCGCGCAAGCGCGCCTTTTCGCCATAGGCCGATTCAACATCGGCCTGCGGGCGGATTTGAATGATGCCAGACGATCCATCCAGAATAATCGAATCGCCGCGCTCGACAAGATCGGTCACATTGGGCACTTCACCCACTGCGGGAATGCCCAAGGCCCGAGCAATAATTGCAACATGGCTAGAGGGGCCGCCATCTTCCAGCACTAGTCCGCGCAATTTCTTGCGATCATATTCCAACAAGGCCGCCGGCCCCATTGTGCGGGCCACGATAATGGCATTGTCTGGCAAACTGTCTTGCGCAACGACAAAACCTTGGCCAGTCAATTGATGCAAGAGCCGATTGGCCAGATCATCCAGATCATGCAGGCGTTCACGCAAATAAGGATCGGTGCTGCGTTGCAATTTGGCGCGTGTATCATTCTGCACACGCTCAACCGCTGCCTCTGCCGTCAAACCGGATCGTATGGCTTCAATCAGGCGACGCGACCAGCCCCGATCATTCACGAGCATGCGGACAGCTTCCAGCACATCGCGATGTTCGCCAGCGCCCGCATCAGCGCCAATTTCAATTAGTCGATCAATATTGGCCCGCAGGGCTTCGATTGAATCATTCAGCCGCTTTTCTTCACGGCCCAAATCTTCGGCAATTAATTGGGTGATGACGATGCGAGGTTCATGCAACACCACATGGCCAAGGCCAATGCCATCGGCCACCGGCTGGCCTTGCACAGACATAGGCCCTTTAATGGCAATCTCATTGCCGGGCCGCACAATTGATTGCAATTCACCCGATGCAACCAATTCAGCCAAGAGCATGGCTGTGGTCTGCGTCGCTTCAATTTCTTCCTCAGAATAAGAGCGTCGCGCTTTATTCTGAACAACCAGCACGCCCAGCGTATTGCCGCCGCGCAGCACAGGCACGCCCAAGAAGGAATGATAAATTTCTTCGCCCGTCTCCGGCTTGTAGGAGAAGGAGGGATGGCTCTGGGCATCCGAGAGGGCGAGAGGCTCGGCTGTTTCGGCAATCAAGCCGACCAGACCTTCACCCGCGAGCATTGTGGTCAAATGCACAGCTTCGCGATTGAGACCTTCGGTAGCAAAAAGTTCGAGCCGACGATCCGAGCGCAGCACATAGAGCGAGCACACTTCTGCCACCATATTGGCGGCGATCGTGATCACGATTTTATCGAGACGAGCTTGAGCGTGGATGGGCTCGGCCATGACCTCGCGCAACCTGCGTAAAAGCAGGCGAGGACCGCCAAGCGCGGCACGGGCAGGGCGTTCCTGTTCAGCCATCGGGGCCTCGAAGCTCATCAGGCGGAGCTCGGTCGCGACCCGCGGAAAGAGCCCGACAGGTCCACTCTGGTATAACCAATGGCTTGACCGACCTGCAAGCGGATCTGCCGCAAACGACAATCAGAAGGCGATTATCATGGCAAAAAGCTTGAGCTCAGCCTGCCTGTCAGCGGGAAGCTTGAGCGCAGGGGGTAAAAGCAGGGGGTGAGTGGAGCATCCCACAGGTCTGGACCGGTAAGATCAGATCAAGCAGGGGGGTGATTCGGGGCGAGCCCCGAATCACGAGCGGTGATCAAATTTCGTCGCAGATAGGATTGCGTAAAACACCTACGCCGCTCACTTCCACTTCGATAATATCGCCCGGCTTCATCCACAGAGGGGGCTTGCGTGCGCCACCCACACCGCCCGGTGTGCCAGTGGCGATCACATCGCCCGGCATGAGGGGGGTGAAGATCGAGGCATAAGCAATGATCTCTTCAATCGAGAACATCAGATCCTCAATCAACGTATCTTGCACTTTAGTGCCATTGAGTGTCGTGGTCAGGCGCATGGCGCGTGGATTGGGAATTTCATCGGCTGTGACAAGCCAAGGACCGAAGGCGCCACTGCGATAGAAATTCTTGCCCGGCGTATATTGCTGGGTATGGCGCTGATAATCACGGATCGAGCCATCATTATAGATCGAATAGCCGGCCACACACTCCATCGCCTTATCTTTGGGAATGTGGCGTCCGCCCTTGCCAATCACAATGGCCAGCTCGCCCTCGAAATCAAAGCGCTCAGAGGCTTTGGGTCGGATCATGGGTTCAAGATGGCCCACATGCGAATTGGGCATGCGCAAGAAGAGCGTGGGATGCTCTTCGGAAGTGCGACCAAGCTCGGCCAAATGCGCGCGATAGTTCAAGCCAACGCAGAGATATTTATCAGCATTGGGAATGACGGGGAGAAATGTCACCAATGCGGGGACAATATCAGCCTTGGCACCGTGCAAAATCTCGCGCGCATCATCAAGGCCATCACCCTCCAGCAAGGATTTGAGATCGGGATAGACATCGCCCATGCGGCGGCCCAGATCGACAATGCCGTCATCGACGATGACGCCATAGCTCTCTTCATTGCGATATAAATAGGTTGCAAGTTTCATGTCAGCTTCTTTCCAGCATGGGTATCAGGACCATTCCGGAAAAGACACTTTCCCGGAATGATTGGGCTTAAGAGCGGATTTGACTCAAGGTCAAATCATTTTGTGCTAATGCGCCCTTCAATTTTTGATGTGATCGTGCCGATCTTCTTCGCATAGGCCATCACATCATTGGCCACGAGCTTATCGCCCGTATCGCCTGTGGCATTGGGGTCGGCCAGCGTCGTATAGCCATCCCCGCCGCGGACCATGAAATCATTGGTGGCGACAGAATAAACACGCGCTTCATCAAGCGGCTTGCCATCCATTTCAATGGATTTGACGCGAGAGCCCACCGGCGCATTGAGATCAGCAACAATCTTCAATCCCGAGACCTGCGGGAAGCGACCAGCTTTTTGTTCCACCTGCGAGAGGCCATTTTCAATGGCCGCGCGCACGGCTTTGCCCGTCACTTTGGTAACAGTGGACTTATTGCCAAAGGGCAGCTCGGCCAGAATATCGCGGCGTGTCAGCGTATCGCCAACCTTATATTCTTTGTTGGCGCGAATGCCCCCGCCATTCACAAGGCCGATTTCAGCATTGTTCTGGACGCGCACCGCATCGGCAATCAGATTGCCAATCGCTGCTTCGCCGCCTCGCACTGTGGCTGAGCGGCTATCGAGCGGGGCTTCAATCTTAGCAACTGCAATATCAAGCTCTTTGCTGAGTTCGGACTCATAGGCTTTCACCTTTTGCAGCATCTCTGGATCGGGCGTCACATCAGCTGTGTCAAACACACGATAAGTCGGCCACCAAGAGACAGTGCGCGCCGCGCCTTCGCCCTTGATGGTGACTTTCACATCAACAGCAACAACGTAATTGGCATCTTCCCCGGATTCAGTGAGAGCCGTGCGACCATCAAAATCAATGTGCAGATCATGATTATGGCCAGACAAAATAATATCAGCGGCTTTAGAAGCCATCAGCTTCTGTCCGGTTTCTTTATCCGCATGCACAACGGCAACAGTAATATCGGCACCTTGCGCTTTAAGCTCTTTAGTGGCGGCGGTAACAGTTGCAACCGTAGGAGCAAATTTCAGCGGGCCTGTGCTTGACAAGGCAGGCGAGTTTTCAAGTGAAGCGCCGACAATACCAATCTTAATGCCGTCTCTTTCAATGATCATGCTGTCTTTATGGCGCGGCAGGATGCTGCCATCACCATCGCGCACATTGGCGGCGAGAACCTGAAAATTCGCTTCACTTACGCGCTTGAGATAGACATCTCGGCCAAAGTCGAATTCATGATTACCGGGCACTAACACATCGGGGGAAATGGTGTTGAACAGCGCAATCATATGCTGGCCCTGATCAAAACCCGACATCAGGCTGGGGCTGATGGTATCGCCCGCATGAGTGAAAATCACATTCTTCGATTTGGCGCGCTCGCCCTTCACTATGGCAGCCAAACGGGCCATGCCGCCGCGACCGGCCTGCTCGCTCATTTGATAAATGTCATTGGTGAGCACAAAGGTCAGCTTGACGGGGTCAGCGGCAAAGGCGCTGATCGGGCTGTAGACAGCACTCAAGGACAGGGCCAAAGCCCCCAAAATGTGGCGACGGGCGAGCGATTTTGTAATCAGCGACTGTGGCATTGTCTCTCTCCATTAATTCTGCTGCACCATGCCAATCTCTTGAGGGGCAGACAAGGGAGGTCAAAGATGAAAATTGAACTTATCACGGCAATTCAGGCCTAATTGACATCCAAACCCCAGCCCCAGCGTACACAACTGAGCCGGCTAGGACTGTGGTTCAGAACAAACTTGGGCTCACAACAGGCTTGTGTCCATCTCTCAGGCCTGCAAGAGAATGGAGCCGACAGGAGACCCTTTTATGACGCCCGATAAGACCAGTGCCCCCGTCTCAGCCAAAGGGGAGCGACCAGCCAACCATCCCAATGTCATGAATGGCCAAATTGGGGTGCTTTTGGTCAATCTGGGCACCCCTGATGCCACAGATTATTGGTCAATGCGGCGCTATTTGAAGGAATTTCTCTCCGACCGCCGGGTGATTGAGACTCCGCGGGTGATCTGGTGGTTCATCCTCAATCTGATCATTTTGACCATCCGGCCCGGGCGCTCGGGCAAGAAATATGAAACGATCTGGGATCATGAGCGCAATGAAAGCCCACTCAAAACCATTACCCGTCACCAAGCCGAAAAGCTTGAGCATAAGATCGCAGATGGCGTTTTGGGGCAGGGGAGCGATAAGATCAGGGTCGATTGGGCCATGCGCTATGGCAATCCCTCCATCTCCTCAAAGATCAAACATCTTCAAGAGCAAGGATGCGATCGTTTATTGATCGTGCCGCTCTATCCCCAATATGCCGCTGCCACCAGCGCCACAGTCTGTGACAAAACCTTTGAGGCTCTGACCTCTATGCGCTGGCAACCCAGTGTGCGCATTGCCCCGCCCTATTATGATGCCCCGGTCTATATTGAGGCTCTGGCGCAATCCGTGCGGTCGCATCTGGCGGAGCTGGATTTCGAGCCGGAGGTCATTTTGGCGTCCTTTCATGGCATTCCGCAGTCTTATTTCGATAAGGGCGACCCCTATTACTGCCATTGCGCCAAAACGACCCGTTTGCTCGCAAAGGCTTTGCAGCTCCCGCCTGATCGGCTGTTGATGACCTTTCAATCGCGCTTTGGACCCGCCAAATGGCTGGAGCCCGCCACCGAGCCTGTTTTGCAGGATCTGGCCCGTCGCGGCATTCATAAAGTCGCGGTTCTCACTCCCGGCTTCTCGGCTGACTGCCTTGAAACAATTGAGGAAATTGGCGTTGAGGCGCGTGAGACTTTCCTGGAGGCCGGCGGCACGCATTACACCCGCATTGCCTGCCTGAATGATGGTTCTGAGGGGATGGATGTTCTGCTTGCCATTGTCGAGCGAGAAACCCGTGGTTGGCTTGAGTCGTGAGTGCGTCCAATTTGACGGGCTCCATCCATACAAAGTTTACAACTCTTTGGGTTTTCGAGAAAAAATAGGTGCACGGGCGATCAAAACTGATCTAATACTGAATTAGTCGCCGATAGAATTGTGGATTGATGATCAAAGTTGTTTTCAAGGGCGATGACGAACTAAACTGTGCCTCATGGCGGAATGACTTGCGATGGGATTGAGCAAAGCGCGTTTGGCTTTTCAACACTGTCTCGATGGGGATTTGACCTGGTTTGGCGGCCCGGCGATCGATCCGCAGGACGCTGGCCAGATTCGTCTTGAACAAATCAATGCTATTTTGCGCTCAACTCCGCTGATGATGGCGGCAGATC
>CAIVAX010000391.1 GCA_903903935.1 uncultured Hyphomicrobiales bacterium
CCTTGAGGCCGGTCATAGCGGCGCGCAATTGCCCCAGCTTGGTCGCATCGAGCTGGGCTTTAATCGCCTCGCCTTCTGGCAAATAGGGCAGGGTGGCAACCAGAGCGTCGAGCAAAGCCTGATCCGAGCTGCCGCGCATATATTGGCCATTCATATTTTCCAGCTTGGCAAAGTCGAAACGGGCCGCTGAGCGGCCAATCTGCGGCAGATCAAAGGCCGCAATCATCTCCTCCGTGGAAAAGAACTCCTTATCGCCCTGGCTCCAGCCCAGACGAACCAGATAATTGCGCAAGGCCTCCGGCAAATAACCCAGAGCGCGATAGGCATCGACCCCCAAGGCCCCATGGCGTTTTGAGAGCTTGGCCCCATCCGGGCCATGGATCAGGGGAATATGCGACATGGAGGGGATAGCCCAATTCATCGCCTGATAAATATGGGTCTGGCGAGCGGCATTGGTCAGATGGTCATCGCCGCGGATAATATGGGTGACGCCCATATCATGATCATCCACCACAACCGCCAGCATATAAGTGGGCGTGCCATCCGAGCGCAGCAACACCAGATCATCAAGATCCTTATTGGGGAAAACCACACGGCCTTGCACACGGTCCTCGACAATAGTCTCGCCCTCTTGCGGGGCTTTGAGACGAATAACCGGCTTAACTCCGGCAGGAGCTTGAGAGGGGTCGCGGTCGCGCCAGCGGCCATCATAGCGCGGCGGGCGCTTTTCGGCGCGGGCCAATTCGCGCATCTCTTCCAGCTCTTGCGCGCTGGCATAGCAATAATAGGCAAGGCCGCGCGCCAATAAATCATGCGCAACTTCGGCATGGCGGGCAGCGCCGGAGAATTGATAGACAACATCGCCATCCCATTGCAGGCCCAGCCAGCTCAAGCCATCAAGAATGGCCGCAATCGCCGCATCGGTGGAGCGTTCGCGGTCGGTATCTTCAATGCGCAGCAACATCTTGCCGCCGAAGCGACGGGCGTAAAGCCAGTTGAACAAAGCTGTACGCGCTCCGCCAATATGCAAAAAGCCCGTGGGCGAGGGAGCAAAGCGGGTGACAACAGGGTCCGTCATGAATGAAGATCTCTAATGGTCAGATTGGCGCCGCCGCAAGGACGGGGAATATCCATTTGCCCCCTTAACGCATCGCCAGTTTGGTGTAGCATGCTGAAGGACAGGTCAGTGGGCCCTATCATGCTCATGGCCGCAGTGAAAGTCTTTCTGAACACCAAATGCTTTTTTAGATCACAAAGTTTTCATTTTGACAGTTTGCGCCAGATCGTCGGGCAGGAAGCGGCACAGTTCTCTCCAGCCAACTATCAGCTGAAAAATAAGGCCAGACGTCATTTCATGGGTGGATTATTGATGGGGCGACCATGGGGATTGGGGATGCCTTTGCCAAAGCGCGCAGCACCTCTGCGGCTAACCCGATTGTCGGGCAGGGCGCTGTTTGGGATCAGGATCAGATCTGGACCTCCGGCCTTGGCTCGGGTTGGAATTGGCTGCCCGTGTTCCAAGGCTGGCGGCGCGATCTTGGATTTTGGCCTGCGCTGAGCCGTATTTGGCATGTCGCTTGGGATGCAGAGGTCGCGGCCTATCGTCTGTTCCTCTGGTTGCCGGTGTTTCAGGCGCTGGGGATCATCCTTTATTTTTATGCCGATCAGGAGCCAGCTCTATGGGCCGGGATGAGCGGCGTGCTGATCATCGCGCTGGCTTATGGGATGGCGCGTCATCTGCACTGGCTTGTTGCCAGCCGCGCCCTTTTGGCAATGGGTTTTATCCTTGGCGGTTTTACTCTGGCAGGCGTGCAAACCTATTTTGCCGCCGCCCCGGTGATTGACAAGACACTGAGTGCGCGCGCCACCGCTTTTATCGAAACAATAGATGATTATAAGGGTGGTAGTCGGCTGTTATTGCGTGTGCTCTCCATTGAGGGGCTGGCCCCTCACGCAACGCCGGTGCGCGTGCGTGTCACTTTGCGCGCTCGCTCTCCCTTTGTCTCGGGCACAATCATTCAGGCGCAATTGCGCTTAATGCCGCCACCCGCGCCTTCTGAACCAGGCGGTTATAATTTTTCACGTGATGCCTATTTTGATCAGATCGGCGCTGTCGGCTCTGTGTCAGGGCGTCTTGAGCTGGCTCCTGAGGCAGCGCAGATTCCCCTGCGCGCCAGATTGAATGCAATGATTGACCGCAGTCGCAATCTGCTCACCGATCGCATCATTGCGCATGTGGGCCCCAGCATGGGGCCGGTGACTGCTGCTTTGGTGACCGGCAAACGCGGCCTCATCGCTGAGAGCATCAATGATGATTTGCGCAATGCCGGTATTTATCATGTGGTGTCGATCTCGGGTTTGCATATGGTGCTGGCAGCTGGCCTTTTTTTATGGAGCTTGCGGGCTCTGCTGGCATTGTTCCCCGCCATTGCGCTCACCTATCCTATTCGCAAATGGGCGGCGGGCTTTGCGCTGATGGGCGCCTTGGCCTATGATATTTTTGCTGGCTCTGAAGTGGCAACTGAGCGCTCGCTGGTGATGATTGGCGTGATCCTGATCGCCA
>CAIVAX010000392.1 GCA_903903935.1 uncultured Hyphomicrobiales bacterium
GATCCCTTCGGCAAATTCGAGAGCTTTGCGCATCATAATAACGCCATGCTGCGCGATTTTCTCGACCGGTTCGGCTTTGATTATGAATTTGCCTCCTCGACCGATTATTATAGCTCAGGCCGCTTTGATGCTGCGCTCTTGCATATGCTGGAGAGGTTTGATCAGGTGCAGGCGATCATGCTGCCCTCTTTGCGTGAAGAGCGCGCGTCCACTTATTCGCCTTTCCTGCCCATTCATCCGCGCACAGGCTTAGTGATGCAAGTTGCACTGGAAGCGCGCGATGCAAAGGCTGGCACGATCACTTGGCGTGATCCGGAGACAAAAGAAATTTTTGAGACCCCCGTCACGGGCGGTCATTGCAAACTGCAATGGAAGCCCGATTGGGCGATGCGTTGGTATGCGCTGAAGGTTGATTATGAAATGGCGGGCAAGGATCTCATTGATTCCGTCAAACTCTCCGGCTCCATCGTCAATGCTCTGGGCGGCCAAGCGCCAGAGGGGTTTAACTATGAGCTATTTCTGGATGAAAAAGGCCAGAAGATTTCCAAATCCAAAGGCAATGGTCTAACCATTGAAGAATGGCTCACCTATGCGAGCCCCGAGAGCCTGTCGCAATTCATGTTCCAAAAGCCGCGCGAGGCCAAGCGTCTGCATTTTGATGTGATCCCGCGCACGGTTGATGAATATCTGCAATTTCTGGGCGGCTATCCGCGGCAAGATTGGAAACTGCGGCTGGGCAATCCGGTCTGGCATATTCATTCAGGCCATCCGCCAAGCGCTGAAGTGCTGCATCATCCAGGCGAGGCTGCATCAGCGACTACAATCACTTTCACCATGTTGCTCAATCTGGCTGCTGTCGCCAATAGCGAAGATCCGCAAGTTCTCTGGGGCTTTTTGCGCCGCTATGCGCCGGGCGTGTCAGCGCAGACTCATCCAGGCCTCAATGCGATGGTTGGCTATGCGGTGGCCTATTTCCGCGATTTTGTGCGCCCGCGCAAAACCTATCGTCTGCCTGATGATGTTGAGCAGGATGCGCTCACCAAGCTCGATCACATGCTCGCCAATCTGCGCAGCGATGCCAGCGCAGAAGAAATTCAAACCGGCCTTTATGATGTGGCCCGGCCTATTGCTCGCTATCAGGACCTCAAAGCCAAGGGCGCCACGCCTGAGCGCCCGGGTGTGAGCAATTATTGGTTCAACATGCTTTATGAAATCCTGCTGGGCGAGAGCCGTGGACCGCGCTTTGGATCCTTTGCTGCACTCTATGGCCTTGCCGAGACGCGGGCCTTAATCGCTAAGGGCCTGTCTGGCGCCTTGGTCGCCGAGCATGAGGCCTTCTTGAACGCGCGCAAGAAATAGCCCTGCATAAATTCAATGCGGAGCGCGCATTTGCATGCGCCATTGTCCCAGCAATGCGCGCAGAGCGGCCGGGCGGATGGGCTTATTGAGGACGCGAATATCAAGCTCGGTCGCGCGCTCGCGCATGGCATGGGAGCGATCGGCTGTAATGAGAAGGGCGGGAATCTCCCGTGCGCCTCTCGCCCGCAAAGCCTCGATCACAGAGAGTCCATCGCCCTCATCGAGATGATAATCGGCAATCACCACATCGGGGACAAACCGATCCTGTGTCATGGCGATCTCAGCGCTCATGAGATCAGCCGCCACCAAAACTTTACAGCCCCAGCCGCTCAACAATGTGTGCATGCCCTCTAAAATTCTGGGCTCATTATCGATCGCCACAACATGCAGGCCTGCCAAGGGATCATAGCTGGGCGCAGGTCTGGCTCTCTGACGGCGCGGCGCAGATGCAAGACCCCGCTCTGTCAGGGGGACTTCCACAGCAAAGACTGAGCCCTTACCCGCAACCGAGCGCAATGTGATAGAGCAGGCCAAGACGCGCGCCAGACGCTCGACAATCGACAGACCAAGACCAAGTCCCCGCGCCGTTTTTGCGGCCTGAGGCAGACGCTCAAACTCGCGAAAGATCGAGGCTTGTTTATCTGTGGGGATGCCAAGGCCTGTGTCCCAGACTTCGATCTGCACTGTCTGATGATGACGACGACAACCAATCAATACTTTGCCAGAGGGTGTATATTTAATCGCATTGGAAATCAGATTTTGTAAGAGGCGTCGCAAGAGCCGCCGATCCGATCGGATGGTCAGAGAAGAAGGCACAAAGATGAGCTGTAAGGATTTGTGATGCGCCTGAGGTTCAAATTCTAATTTTAATTGCCGCAGAATATCATCAATATGAAAATCGGAGAGTTCAGCCTGCATGGCGCCTGCATCCAGGCGGGACATTTCGAGCAGAGCAGTCAGAATTTCTTCGACCGCCTCCAGCGAGGCATCAACATGCTGCGTGAGATCGCTCAGGGATGGCTGCGTTGAGGGAGAGGCTTGCGTTGAGGGAGAAGCTTGCGTTTCAGCCGCCCCAGCCATGCGCTCAACCAAGGACGACACATAGAGACGTGCCGCATTCAAGGGCTGCAACACATCATGGCTGGCCGCCGCCAAAAACCGTGTCTTGGACAGATTGGCTTCATCAGCGCTGAGTTTGGCTTGAGCCAAAGCTGTATTTAAGCGCACCAATTCTTCCGTGCGCTCACGCACGCGTTGCTCGAGGGTCTCATTGGTACGCGCCAATGCCTCTTCAGCGGCCACAGCATCGGTGACATCTGTATAGGTTGTGACAAGGCCGCCGTCTGGCATGCGCGCCGAGCGAATTTCAATCACCCGCGTGGAGGGCGGTAGACGCAAGCGAAAAGGCTCGCTCTCATTGATCAGCGCCTGCAAGCGGCGCTCCACCAAATGTGTGGGATCCCCCTCGCCATAGAGTCCGCGCGTCGCATTGAAGTGCAGGAGATCTTGCAATTCAAGGCCGACACGCAATTTTTCCGGCGGCAGATCGAAGAGATCGCGAAATTCCCGGTTCCAACACATAAGCCGCAATTGCTGATCAAAAACCGTAATGCCCTGACGGGCAAAATCGAGTGCGTGCTGCAAGAGATCCCGATTATATTGCAGCGTCGTGGAGGCCTGATCGATCAACCTGAGGGCGGCCGCACGCGACACATTACGCCGGCTGAGCAAAAGCGAGAGAACCAGCCGCGAGGAAGCGGCCCCCAGAGCCGCAGCCAAAAGATGTTCGGCAAATTGCAAAAGGTGGATATCTGCTTCTTCTGTACCCTTCGCTTGCAGGCCACGCGAGGCAAAGAAAAGATTAAATTCTCTTTGAGTCTGATCAGGCCCCAGATAACGCGATACGGTCGCCTGCACGTCAGAGACCGTAACACTCAAGCTCCACAGCTGGAAGGGCGGCATGATGGGCGTTGAGGCCGAACCAATGAAAATATCGGCCTGCAAAGATTCGATTGCAGTCACCTCTCGGCGCAGCGAAGAGACAACAAAACAAATGATGTTGAAGGTCAGACTCCAAAACACACCATGCACAAGCGGATGCATAGACAGGCCAAATAAAGCATTGGGCCGCATGGCCTGAATGCCAAAGGGACCGTGTTCAACGAGCTGCGTGAAAAAATCTGAGCCCGAGGCCAGCGAAGACACAAGCAATGTATAGGCCCACATGCCAATGCCGACCGAAAGTCCGGCAATGGCCCCTCTGGCATTTGCGCGGCGCCAGAACAGCCCACCGATAAAGGCGGGCGCAATTTGCACAACTGCGGCAAAAGATAAAAGCCCGATGGCGGCGAGCGCACTGGCACCGGCGGTGCGAAAATAAAGATAGGCCAGCGCCAGAAGCACAATGATGGCTAATCGCCGGATGATCAAAACAAGCGAGCCCAGATCCTTGGTGAGTGCGCCGGTGCGCACCAATCTGCGCCGCAATAAAATGGGCATGACCAAATCATTGGACACCATGACCGACAGCGCCACCGATTCCACAATCACCATTGCTGTTGCTGCAGACAGGCCGCCAACCATAGCGATAAGCGCCACGACATCGGCATTATTATACATGGGCAAGGCGAGCACGGTGAGATCGCGATCAATCGCGCCATCGGCAAAAACGACCAGTCCTGCCAAAGCCAGTGGAATGACAAAAATATTGATCGCTATAATATAAAGGGGAAAGAGCCAGGCGGCGGTTTTGACGTCCTTGATGTCGCGATTCTCAACCACCAGCATTTGAAACTGACGCGGTAGAAGAAAGATACAAGAGGCCGAGAGCAGGATTTCGGTGATCCAAATATCCAGCGAGGGTGGATGCTGCGACATGGTATGAATGGCGCCCTCATCATAGGCCTTTTCAACCAAATCGCCCAAGCCATCAAACATGAACCAAGTGACGTAAATGCCGACGATCAAAAAGGCGGCGAGCTTAATCACAGATTCCATCGCAATGGCGAGAACAAGACCATCTTGATGTTCAGTGGCCTCAATGCGCCTTGTGCCAAAGGCCATGGCAAAGCCGGCCAAGGCAATGGCAACCACCGAGGGCAAAGCCTGATAGGCCTCGCTGCCGACTGACAGATGGCACGTTTGAAACGAGCCAAGAACAGTCCCAATGCTGGCAGAGATCGATTTCAGCTGAAGCGCAATATAGGGCACAGCGCCAATGACCATAATGATGGAGACCAAAGCGGCGACGGATTCGGATTTGCCAAAACGCGCAGCAATGAAATCAGCAACTGACGTTATGTTCTGTGCGCGGGCCAACCAGACAATGCGCTGCATGAAGGGATAGCCGAGCCCAATGACCAGAAGCGGGCCGATATAGATGGGTAAAAAATCTAGCCCGCTCGACGAGGCCAGCCCCACCGATCCAAAGAAGGTCCAGCTTGTGCAATAAACGCCAAGGGTGAGCGCATATATACTTGCGCGCAGACGTTCCCCAAAACGCCGCACGCCAAAGCTATCCCCATAATGCGCCACTACGAACAGCAAGCTCAGATAGACGAGCGCTGTCAGAATGGCGATGGAACTGGCAATCATCACAAGGTCCCCTGCCCTTTAACCAATTTACCACCACACTCTAGAAAGTTCAGCCCCCAGAGGATTTTGGGCGACTCTCCGGCCAACTGCCCTTAAAAATGGGGCCCCGGGCTCCGGGAATATTTTTAAGGAGAACATTCATGTTTAAAGAATTCAAAGAGTTTGCATTAAAAGGACCCGTGTTTGATCTGGCCGTTGGTGTGATCATCGGCGCGGCATTCAGCAAAATCATCGATTCCTTGGTCAAAGACATTATCATGCCAATTGTGGGCATGTTTGGCAGTGCCGACTTTTCCAATTACTTCCTGCCGCTGTCCAAAGCCGTCACCGCCACCAATTTGATTGATGCACAAAAGCAAGGCCCCGTGCTCGCCTGGGGTAGTTTTGTGACCTATTCGGTCAATTTCTTGATCATTGCCTTTATCCTGTTTTTTATGGTGCGCGCCATGAATGCGATGAAGCGTTCCATGGCCAATGAAGCTCCAGCGCCGGCAAAGCCAGCAGCTCCCAATGCCAGCGAAGTGCTTTTGACCGAAATCCGCGATCTTTTGGCCAAAAAGCCCGCCTAATGTGCCGAGCCATTGCGCTGGAAATGCTAGCGCAATGGCTCTGACAGGCCCATGCCACAGCGCAAAGGCGTTGCAGGCTGGGCTTGTGCGTGATTTAAAGCGGCCATCCTCACAGACCGTTTGGGGCGATTCTGCTCTGTGCGGCAGAGTTATAGCATGGCGCGCACGACAGCTTTCTTAGCTAACGAACCCAAATTCTCTGGCCAATTCACCACGATTGGGGTTGGAATTGCGGGAGCGTTTCTCTTTCGCTTGCTTGATGTGCCAGGCGGGGTGATGTCGGGCTCAATGGCTGCTGTGGCGCTGTTCAGTGTATCGGGTAAAGCCACATCAATTGGCACCATCTTACGGTTAGCCGCGCTTATCCTTTCAGGTGTTTCCATCGGTTCTGCCGTCACGCCTGAAACATTGCGGGGCATTGCCACTTATCCCCTCAGCCTTGTGATGATGTCGATCTGCGCCCTTGCCGTTACGGGCGCCTCAACTTTTTTCCTGATGCGCTTGTGTGGTTGGAACAAAGCCACATCTTTGTTGTCCTCTACGCCGGGTGGCTTCTCAGCCGCGCTGAGCATTGCTGCTGTCACCAATGCTGATGTTCCGCGCATTGTGATTGTGCAGATGTTTCGTGTGTCCTTTCTCATGGTCATTCTGCCCATAGTGGTCTCTGGCGCAGGTGTGCATCTGGCTACGCCAACCGTTCATGCGGTGGATTCCTACACGATGATTGGCTTGATCCTTATTCCAGGCATTGCCTTTGGCTATTTCCTGGATCGGCGCAAATTAGCCGGCGGCATGTTTTTAGGCGTCATGCTTGTGTCGGGCACAATCCACGGTTTGGGAATAGCACCGGGCCGTCCACCCGACATTATGTTATTTAGCAGCCAAATGATGATTGGTAGCTGGATTGGATCGCGCTTTGTTGGCTTTCAATGGAGAACATTGGGTAACATGCTGGGCGCGGCGATTGGCTCGGTGTTGGTCACCTTGGTTGTGGCCACATTGTTTGCGGAATTGACGGCGCTGATCTTGGGCTTCTCCTTTGGCTCGGTGATGGTTGCCTTTGCACCGGGCGCATTTGAGGCCATGACCATGCTGGCCTTTGCCTTAGGGCTTGATCCGCTTTATGCCGTTGCTCATCATTTGGGGCGCTTGCTGCTGATGACCCTTGCCATGCCCATTCTCGTCAAGGCTTGGCTCAAAGACAGCATGTTACCAGCCCAAACCCGCGGCTTTAAATAACCAACAGTGTTTAGGGTCAGGCGACAATCGTCAGCCGATTCACCGCGCGGGTAATGGCCGTATAGAGCCAGCGATGATTATGTTCGCGAAAGGCGCGCGATTCATCAAACAAAAGTACATCATTCCATTGCGAGCCCTGCGCCTTATGCACAGTGAGCGCATAGCCATAATCAAATTCGTCCGAGCCTTTGCGCAGCGAATAAGGAATCTCATCCTGAGACTCGAAAAATTGCGGCAGAACGGCAATGCGCTGGCCCTTATGTGAGGGATCATCCTCAGGCACAATACTCATGCGCAATTTGCCATTGCGCTGCGCAGCGAGTGATTTCACTTTCCACAAGCCGCCATTGAGCAGGCCTTTGGTTTGATCATTGCGCAAGCAGACCAATTTATCGCCAGCTTCGGGATAGGGCTGTTTGAACCCAAATAATTCGCGCAAGCGCTGATTATAAAGCCGCCTGGTGCGATTGAGCCCAACGAGCACCTGATCAGCTTTGGTGACCATGAGCGGATCGATATGGTTGCGCGAAATGATCTGGCTCTCGCCATATTGACCATGTGCCAAGGCTCCCCCCTCGCGCACAATCATGGAAAGACGGATGATGGGATTATCCGCCGCTTGCCGATGCACTTGGGTGAGCATGATATCGGGCTCAGCCTCGGTAAAAAAGCCGCCTCCCTTGACGGGCGGCAATTGCGCTGGATCTCCCAGCACAAGAACAGGCTTGCCAAAGGAGAGAAGATCGCGCCCCAAAGCCTCATCAACCATAGAACATTCATCTATGATGATCAGGCTGGCATCAGCAGCCGCGCTATGTTCATTGATGACAAAGGACGGCTCTTCACTATCCACCTCTTTGGGGCGATAGATCAGGCTGTGAATGGTTCTGGCGTCTGTGCAGCCTTTGGAGCGCAGCACAAGTGCAGCCTTGCCCGTATAAGCGGCGAACAAAACATTGCCTGACACATCCTCGGCAATATGGCGGGCGAGAGTGGTCTTGCCCGTGCCAGCAAAGCCAAACAGACGAAAAACTTGCGGGCGCCCCGCGCGGAGCCAGCTGGCTACGGCTTTGAGGGCCTGATCTTGCTGGGTGGACCAGATGCGGCTCATGAGCAGATCGCCGCCCAAAAGGGCATTCGAGCAGATGCCGGAACGTGAGTGAGGACGAGTCGCAACATGCGCCCTTGTAACACGTTCCTAAGCCCGAGTGTGAAGCTGTTTTGGTGAGCTTAGGCAGCCGCCAGACACGTCTCTGTCAGCTGCGCAGCCAGAGCGACAAAGGTGCGGCTATAATTGCGAACATTCAACGGCGAGCGATGAAAACGCGTCAATGTCACATTCATCAATTCATCAAGGATGAGACGATCCATCTCATCCAATGCACGCGGTGCAATGGAGTGAGCCCTGGCTTTATTCTGCAATTCACGGCGCGCATGGAGAGCCAGCTTCTCTTGGCCCGTGAGCAAATATCGCCAGAACAATCTATGCTGGAGCACAACTTGATTGCCTTGCAGATCTTTGATCTTCAGGGCCGTTGCGTAGAAGCTATAGATTTGATCAGCGATGAGAGGCTCTGCCCAACTGGCGA
>CAIVAX010000393.1 GCA_903903935.1 uncultured Hyphomicrobiales bacterium
CCAAACCGCAGATCGACAGACCTGCAGCCAGGAGTGAGCGATTCTGATCAATAGGTAAAATTGTAAGGCTGGCAGCCGCAAACCCTAACAGTGCTGCAACACTCAATAAGGGCTGAGGAGGAATCTCAAATGCCAAACTCATGGCTGAGGCCAAGGGCACACAAATGGCCAGTGCCAGAAGCGGCAGCAAGCGCGGCAGACGCCGACGCAAAATCCAAGGGCCAAAGATCAAGATCGGCGCATTGACCAAAACCAAAACCAGATGCAGGGGAATGGTCGTCAGCCCATTCAAATGCAGCAAGCTCTCAAAGGGCAATTGCACATGCTCAATGGTCAACTCATCCAATTCCAGCGACAGACCATGAAACAAATAGCGAGGATCGCCGGTAAACAGCCAGGAGACATAAATGGCGCCCGACAGCACCAGCAGCAAAGGAAACAGCACGGTGAGATGCGCGCCGAAATTGGAATATTTATTGTCCTGCGGGCCTAAAAACACAATCGTGAACGCCGTCAAAGACAGACTCAGCAAAATACCAAGGGGATGCGACAAGGCAAGGATAGCCAAGCCAAAGGAATAGCCGATGAGATCCACCACAGTGCCGCGCGCCCGCAGACGAAAGGCCAGAGTGGCAACAAACCAGCAGGCCAGAGCCAGAATAACAGCCGATAAGCCGCGCGTGACTTCGCTTATGAAAACGGGATTGCAGATCAGCAAAGCCACCAGCCCCATTGCTGTGGGCCAGCGATAGCCTGCTTGGATCAACCCCTGCAACCAAGCGCAGGTGAGAATGGCAAGGACAAAGGCGCAAGCCAAAGTGGGGGCTGGCACCACTGAGGCGTGCGTGAGGCTCAACGTCAGTAAGCTCAGCAAATAAGGCAGGCTTGGAAAGGTGAGCAGAAAATCACGAAGCGTCGTCACCCCATCCAAAGTGGCAATGGCATAGCCTGTGAGATCAATATTCTCGTGCGACATAAAACCATGCAGCGCCAGCCAGGCCATCACTCCAACCAAGCTGGAAAAAGTCGCCGCGCCAATGATCACATAGGGCCAAGACCTTGTCATGCCGCCTGCCTCAAGCTGGAATGCTGAGACTGAGACTCATTTAAAGCGTCATCACCCTTGGCGCGCGCTAATTCACCAGCCGTATGTTGTGACAAACCGTGCTCTGTCTTTTCCCAATAGAAGGGGTTGAAGATCAGCTGCGCGAGCGCTTTATAGGCTGCAATCGACATGAGCACCCAATAGCCCATCACGGTGAGGGCCCAAGGCGACAGACCTGTCCATTTGCGCCGATAGGGCGCCACCATCATCAAATAGAGAAACAGACCATTGCCTACGATCAGATTGAACAGGCTGAAGAACAACAGGGCTGAGGGAAAAAACGCCGAAAAGAAACTCGCTGAAGAGAACATCCAAAATACAAACACGCCCCAGCATAAGGGATTGAGCAGGCCAGATAAGGCTGTGCCCCCAACAAACAGTAAAAGGCTGAATGTGCCCAAGGGACCCACTGTGCGCCATAATTGCACCGGACGACGGGAATGGACGAGCAAGGTCTGCATATAGCCCTTGATCCAGCGCGAGCGTTGACGAATCCAATTGCCTGCATTGCAATTGGCCTCTTCATATGTTGTCGAGTCAATGACGCCCACTTCGTATTTGCGCTGCGCCAGACGAATGCCAAGATCGGCATCCTCAGTAACATTAAACGGATCCCAGGCATGCAATTGACGCAAAATATGGGTGCGGAAATGGTTCGATGTTCCCCCCAAAGGCACGGGCACTTGCAATTTTTGCAGGCCGGGCAGCATTAAATCAAACCATAGCGAATAATCCAAAGTGAACATGCGGGTGAGCCAATTTTCATTGGCGTTGAAATAATTCAACCGGCACTGAATACAGGCTGTGCGCGGCGAGGCATTTTGAAAGGCAGCGACAACTTTGCGTAATTGATCTGGCTCGGGCTTATCCTCGGCATCATAAATGACGAGAAAGTCGCCGCGCGCGAAGGGCAGCGCATAATTGCAAGCCTTGGGTTTGGTTTGCGGCTGCGAGGGTGGGACGATGATGATTTCAAAATTAGGCTCAAGCCGACGGGCCTGTACCGCGTTCAACGTTTCAAAATCACCCTCCTCCAGAATGATTTTGATGTCGAGCTTGGCAAAGGGATAATCCAATGATCGCAGAGAATGAACCAGAATGGGCAAGACATCGGGTTCGCGAAACATCGGCACAAGAATAGTATAGGTTGGCAAATCCTCATCGCGCAATTGACGCAATTGCAAATCAATTGCCCGCGCAGAGGCCATTTGCCCGACACTGCCCGCCAAAACCAAAACACCTTTGAACAGACAACTGCAGAGATAAAAAAAGGTCATCAGGGCATTAAGAATGATGATCGTCATCACGGGCTGAAAAGCTAAACCGGCAATTACTCCGCTGAGAGCCAAATAAAGAAAAATGGCTTGGTCGCGTGACAAAACCTTTTGGGCTGACATGTCAGGATCCATCTCAGCCAGCTCATAGACCGCACGGTAGGAAAGCTGCTGGGCAAATTCCCTTTGCACATAGCTCAATATGTCGTGCTTGGAGGTCACAATAAAATCGATCGAAGGACCCCATTTCTGCCTGG
>CAIVAX010000394.1 GCA_903903935.1 uncultured Hyphomicrobiales bacterium
GCAAAATTCTCGCGCAAGCGGGCGTCAGTGTTCAATCGCTGAATGCCGCGATTGAAGATTTGCGCAAGGGACGCAAGGCTGATCATGCCAGTGCAGAAAACACCTATGAGTCGTTGAAGAAATATACGCGTGATTTTACCGAGGTCGCCCGCGAGGGCAAACTCGATCCGGTGATTGGCCGCGATGATGAAATCCGGCGAGCCATTCAGGTTTTGGCACGGCGGACAAAAAACAATCCGGTTCTGATTGGTGAGCCTGGCGTTGGGAAGACAGCCATTGTCGAGGGGCTAGCTTTGCGCATCGTCAATGGTGACGTGCCCGAGAGCCTGAAAGACAAAAAACTGCTCGCCCTGGATATGGGCTCGTTGATTGCGGGCGCGAAATATCGCGGCGAATTTGAAGAGCGGTTGAAATCCATTCTCACCGAAGTGACGGCGGCTGAGGGTAATATCATCCTGTTCATTGATGAAATGCACACTCTGGTGGGCGCAGGCAAGGCTGATGGCGCAATGGATGCCTCCAATCTTCTCAAGCCTGCTTTGGCGCGCGGTGAATTGCATTGCATTGGCGCCACAACGCTCGATGAATATCGCAAGCATGTCGAAAAAGATGCAGCATTGGCGCGCCGGTTTCAGCCAGTGTTTGTCTCAGAGCCGAATGTTGAAGATACGATCTCGATTCTACGCGGGCTGAAAGAGAAATATGAATTGCATCATGGCGTGCGGATTACCGATTCGGCCATTGTTGCTGCAGCAACTTTGTCCAATCGCTATATTACCGATCGGTTTCTCCCCGATAAAGCGATTGACCTTATTGATGAGGCGGCCTCGCGTCTGCGCATGCAAGTTGATTCCAAGCCCGAGGAACTTGACGAATATGATCGTCGCATCATCCAGCTGAGAATTGAACAAGAAGCGCTGAAGAAGGAATCTGATGAAGCCTCTAAAGACAGGCTGAAAAAGCTAGAAACAGAGCTTGGCGATCTCGAAGAAAAATCGAGTGCCTTGACAGCTCGCTGGCGTGCCGAAAAAGACAAATTGGGGCAGGCGCAAAAATTGAAAGAACAATTGGAGCAGGCCAGAACGGATCTGGCTAATGCGCAGCGCAAAGGTGATTATGCCGAGGCCGGGCGTTTGACCTATGGCATTATTCCCGATCTTGAAAAGGCGTTGTCGCAGACTGAGTCCAAAGCCAGCGAAGTCTTGCTCGAGGAATCTGTCACTGCTGATCATGTGGCGCATGTTGTGTCGAAATGGACGGGTGTTCCGGTTGATCGAATGCTTCAAGGCGAGCGCGATAAATTGCTCAGAATGGAAGAGGAATTATCGCGCCGCGTGGTTGGACAAAAAGAGGCTGTGCAAGCTGTGTCCACGGCGGTTCGCCGTGCGCGGGCGGGATTGCAAGATCCCAACCGGCCTATTGGATCCTTCATGTTTTTAGGGCCCACTGGCGTTGGCAAGACAGAGCTGACCAAAGCATTGGCGGGATTTCTCTTCGATGATGATTCTGCGATGGTTCGCCTTGATATGTCGGAATATATCGAGAAACATTCTGTTTCTCGTTTGATTGGCGCACCTCCTGGCTATGTTGGCTATGAAGAGGGCGGTGCTTTGACTGAAGCTGTACGGCGTCGGCCCTATCAGGTTGTGCTGTTTGACGAGATTGAGAAAGCGCATCCTGATGTCTTCAATGTCTTGTTGCAGGTGCTCGATGATGGTCGCCTCACCGATGGACAGGGCAGAACGGTCGATTTCCGCAATGTGTTGATCATCATGACGTCAAATCTGGGGGCCGAATATTTGGTCATGCAGAAAGAGGGCGAGGATTCTAGCGCCGTCTATTCTGAAGTGATGCAGGTGTTGCGCGGTCATTTCCGGCCTGAATTTCTCAACCGGGTTGATGAAATTCTGCTCTTCCATCGCTTGAAGCGCGAAGATATGGGCGTGATTGTCGATATTCAGTTTAAACGCTTGGAGAGCCTCTTAGAGGAGCGCAAGATCGTACTGGATCTCGATAGCAAGGCGCGCGCTTGGTTGGCGGATAAAGGTTATGATCCTGCCTATGGAGCGCGGCCGCTCAAGCGGGTGATCCAGAAGAATGTGCAAGATCCTCTGGCTGAATCCATCCTGTCGGGTGACATTAAGGATGGCGAGGTGGTGCATATTACCGCTGATCGTGAAGGCTTGATGTTGGGCTCCAGATTGGTGGCGCCAACACCTCCCAAGCCTTCCGTGCCTAATGGATCAGGCACTGTTGTCAGCTTCCCCAAAGGAAGCTGACAAACACATCTGGTTGAAATTCAAAAGTCGATTAATCGACAAATTGAATTGTTAGCCCTTTGCCCTGCGGGTCATGGGCATTCATGGTCATGCGACCGCTCTGTGCATTTTTTCGCGGAGGGCGGTCTATCTTGACACCGCTGGCGATCAAAGCAGCATAGGTTGCTTCCATATCTTCTGCGCGCAAAGCAATATGCCTGAAACCGGCAGGATGTTTCGTGCCATCTGGGCGCGATGTGGATGTTAGCTCGAGAAATGGCTTGTCTGTTCCGGGAAATTTCAACTCGACTGAGCCACCCCCGTGATCGGTGCGTTGGATCACAGTAAAGCCAATCGCTTGAAGAAAATTGGTCCAGAGCTCGAGATCATCAACGGCAATATCAATATGATCAATTCCTGTGAGCATGGGTCCTCCCGAGCCTATTTTCTTTGGCGATGAGTTTGATGATCAGCGCCTCAAGGGGCTGTAGAATGTGTATGTTCAACAATGCTGACAATGTCGAGCATGATGCGATTGAGGTTAAAGTTTTTGGGCGTGTAAATAGCCCTGACGCCTTCCTCTAGTAATTTTCTCTCATCCTCGGGCGGAATAATGCCGCCAACAATGAGCGGGATATGGTCCATGCCCGCCGCTTTCATCAATTGGAGGGTTTCGCGCACCAGAGGGATATGTGAGCCCGAGAGAATGGACAGGCCGATGCAATGGGCCTGTTTGTCTTGCGCGGCAGATAGAATGTCCTGCGGCGTGAGACGAATGCCGTCATACACAACATCCATTCCTGAATCGCGGGCGCGCACGGCAATTTGCTCGGCGCCATTGGAATGACCATCCAGCCCCGGCTTGCCGATGACAAAGGTCAGTCGGCGGCCAAGGAGAAGCGAGACGCGCTCAACTTCGGAGCGGATCTCATCGAGATTATCACTGACTTGCCGCGCGCTCGCGCTGACGCCCGTTGGGGCGCGATATTCGCCAAAGCTTTGGCGAAGGACTTCTCCCCATTCACCTGTGGTGACGCCAGCCTTTGCGGCAAGGATGGAGGGCTCCATCATCGAGCTGCCGGAGAGGGCTGCTTTGCGCAGGCCTTCGAGAGCCGAGGCGACAGCGGTCTGATCACGCGCGGTGCGCCAGTCCTGCAATCTTTTGATTTGGTCTTGTTCGACATGTTCTGGAACAAGCTGAATCGCATCATTGCCAGCCAATAAGGGTGAGGGCTCGGAATCGAGATAGCGATTAACCCCAATCACGACCTGTTCGCCGCTTTCTATCGATTCCAATCTTTGGGTGTTGGACTCAACAAGGCGAGATTTCATATAGCCCGTTTCAATGGCAGCCACAGCGCCGCCCATTGCGTCGATCTGAGCGATTTCAGCGCGGGCTTTCTGCTTGAGCTCTTCGACCTTGCGCTCAATTTCAGCGCTGCCATCAAAGATATCGCCATATTCCAGCAGATCTGTCTCATAGGCCATGATCTGTTGCATGCGCAAAGACCATTGCTGGTCGAATTGCCGCGGCAGGCCGAGAGCTTCATTCCAAGCGGGAAGTTGCACGGCGCGCGCGCGGGCGTTTTTAGAGAGCACAACGGCGAGCATTTCAATGAGAATGCGGTAGACATTGTTCTCGGGCTGTTGCTCGGTCAATCCCAGCGAATTGACTTGAACGCCATAGCGGAAGCGACGAAATTTCTCTTGCTGAATCCCATAGCGCTCAAGTGTGATTTCATTCCACAATTCTGCAAAAGCCCGCATTTTGCAGAGCTCGGTGACAAATCGCATTCCCGCATTCACAAAGAAAGAAATGCGGCCGACCACTTCAGCAAAATCATCCTGAGAGACTTCGCCTGAGGCTTTCACAGAATCAAGAATGGCAATGGCCGTTGCCAATGCATAGCTGAGTTCTTGAACAGGAGTCGCGCCTGCTTCCTGCAAATGATAGGAGCAGACATTCATCGGATTCCATTTGGGCACTTCTCTGGTGGTGAACAGGATCATATCCTTGGTCAGGCGCAGAGAGGGTTTGGGTGGAAACACATAAGTACCGCGTGATAAATATTCTTTGATGATATCATTTTGGGTGGTGCCTTGCAGGCTGGCGCGCGCAACGCCTTGTTCTTCTGCAACCGCAATATAGAGCGCCATGAGCCAGGCTGCGGTGGCGTTAATGGTCATGGAGGTGTTCATGGCGGCAATGGGAATGCCATCAAACAAAGCCCGCATATCGCCAATATGACAAATGGGAACGCCGACCTTGCCAACTTCTCCACGTGAGAGCTTGTGATCCGAATCATAGCCCGTCTGTGTGGGCAGATCGAAGGCGATCGATAGGCCGGTCTGGCCTTTGGCGAGATTGGCACGAAACAGCTTGTTAGATTCAGAGGCGGTCGAATGACCTGCATAGGTTCGGAAAATCCAAGGCTTGTCACGTTTGGTTGCTTTGTTTTGGGTGCTTGTTTCGCCTGACATAGCCAGCTCCAGAGAGATTATTGAAAGAGTAAGCGGGAAAATCGCAAAGCACAATCCAAAGGGCCCAAGCCATGCTTTGAGGCTGCGTCATTTTTGTCTCTCAAGAAAACTGAAAATCAGAAATCATATATAATCGACTGAATCTAAATGGATTAAGAGGATAAAGCACGGCTGTTTCGCAGGTGAAAAATTCTCCTCCCTCTATGGTGCAATGCAAAATTTCTGTTAGGCTGAGAAAAAATAAAGATAGAATAGTCTAAAAGGAGGTTGGATTGTCGATTTCATCTTCATCAGAAAGCTCATCTGCTTCTGGGGGCAAAGCTATGCCACTCAAGGATCTTTATGAAATTGGTGAAATCCCACCTTTGGGCCATGTTCCCAAATCCATGTATGCATGGGCCATTCGCAAGGATCGGCATGGCCCGCCGGACACATCCATGCAATTGGAAGTCGTGCCGATCTGGTCGCTCGATAGCCATGATGTGCTGGTGTTGGTGATGGCGGCCGGCGTCAATTATAATGGTGTTTGGGCTGGATTGGGCGAGCCCATTTCTCCTTTAGATGGCCATAAACATCCCTTTCACATTGCTGGCTCGGATGCGTCTGGCATAGTTTGGGCCGTGGGCTCCAAAGTGAAGCGCTGGAAAGTGGGCGATGAAGTTGTCATTCATTGCAATCAGGATGATGGCGATGATGAAGAGTGCAATGGCGGCGATCCAATGTTCTCAGCCTCGCAACGCATCTGGGGCTATGAAACGCCTGATGGTTCGTTTGCGCAATTTTGCCGGGTGCAGGATCGGCAATTAATGGCGCGCCCCAAGCATCTCACTTGGGAGGAATCAGCCTGTTATACGCTGACTTTGGCGACGGCCTATCGCATGTTGTTTGGTCATGAGCCTCATCGTCTCAAGCCCTCTGACCATGTGCTCATTTGGGGCGCATCGGGAGGTCTTGGCGTCTTTGGTGTGCAATTATGTGCCGCAGCGGGTGCGCATGCCATTGGAATTATTTCCGATGAGTCCAAGCGTGACTATGTGATGTCGCTGGGCGCCAAGGGCGTTATCAATCGCAAAGACTTTAACTGCTGGGGCCAATTGCCCAAGGTCAATTCACCTGAATATACCGCCTTCATGGGTGAGGCCCGCAAGTTTGGCAAAGCGATTTGGGATATAACGGGCAAGAAGGATGTTGATATTGTCTTTGAACATCCCGGCGAGCAGACTTTTCCCGTGTCGTGTTTTGTGGTGAAACGCGGCGGCATGGTTGTGTTTTGTGCAGGCACATCGGGCTTTAATCTCACCTTTGATGCGCGTTTTGTCTGGATGAGGCAAAAGAGAATTCAAGGCTCGCACTTTGCTCATCTCAAACAGGCCGCTGCCGCTAATAATCTGGTGATCAACAAGCGTATTGATCCGTGCATGTCCGATGTTTTTGACTGGAAAGACATTCCTCTGGCCCATATGAAAATGCTGAAAAACCAACATGCGCCGGGAAATATGGCGGTTCTCGTTAATTCACCTCGGCCGGGTCTGCGCACGATGGATGAAGTTTTGGGTGCTGCAAACAGCTCCCTCTAATTAGATTGAATGAGGTTTGTCATGTCCGCCATAGCCGCATTAAAAGAAGAGCGCGTGAGTCTTGCCGCCGATGAATTGATTGCCAAAGCACTGGCGACCATTCCGGTGATTGAGCGGCTTTATGCCCGGGCTGAAAAAAATGTCAGCGATCGTGTCTCGCGCGACAATAAACTCTCCTCCGAGCTGCTGGAGCGCGAGCAACATATCACCCATGGCCTTGCCTGGCTGGCAACGACAATTCAAGCCATGCGCGAATGTCTCAATTCTGCCTCGCGTTTGATGGAAGAGAATAAATTTGGCCCCATTGAAACGCTGATCACGCAAATTGGTTTTGGCGAATATCTGGCGCAAGTTTTTCACGGCATAGCCATGAGTCAGGGTGAGATCATTCGCTTGAGTGATTTTGGAATATCGGCGCAAACCCTCTTGCAAGCTATGGAGGGGCCAGTTGAGGCCATGCTGGCGATTGGCAATATTCCAGAGAACCGCTTGGCGCTGGCGCATTATCTGACCTCTGATCATGGCTCGACGATTGGCGATGCGGGCCTTGATGAAACGCTGGAAGCCATTCGCTCCGAAATTAGCAAATTTGCTGAGAGTGAAGTTGCGCCCTATGCGCATGACTGGCATCTGAAAAACGCTTATATTCCGCTAGAGGTTGTCAAAGGCCTCGCGGATATGGGCGTGTTTGGCCTCACCCTGCCTGAAGAATATGGCGGCATGGGCCTTGGCAAAGTGGCCATGTGTGTGGTGACGGAAGAACTCACCCGCGCCTATATTGGTGTTGGCTCTTTGGGTACACGTTCTGAAATTGCCTCAGAACTCATTCTGGGTGGCGGCACTGCGGCACAAAAAGAAAAATATCTGCCGTTGATTGCCAGCGGTGAGATTTTACCAACCGCTGTCTTCACCGAGCCCAATACGGGATCTGATCTTGCGAGCTTGCGCACGCGCGCTGTTCAAGATGGCGATGTTTATAAAATAAGCGGCAATAAAACTTGGATTACCCATCCTGTCAGAGCTGATTTGATGACCATTCTGGCGCGCACCAATCCCAATGAGCCTGGCTATCGCGGTCTGTCGATGTTTCTTGCTGAAAAGCCACGCGGCGATGATGCCACTCCTTTCCCCGTGAAAGGTTTGACCGGCGGTGAGATTGAAGTGCTGGGTTATCGCGGCATGAAAGAATATGAACTGGCTTTTGATCAGTTCGAAGTGAAGGCTGAGAATTTATTGGGTGAGGTTGAAGGTCAGGGCTTCAAACAATTGATGCAGACCTTCGAATCTGCTCGCATTCAAACTGCGGCGCGGGCGGTGGGATTGGCGCAATGCGCGATTGATCTGGCGCGGCGCTATGCCAATGAGCGCATTCAATTTGGTAAGCCTCTTTTGGCTTTTCCGCGCGTCTCCGACAAAATTGTCATGATGATCGCTGAGACACATATGGCTCGTCAGCTGACTTATTTCTCGGCGCGCTCGAAAGATGAGGGTCGGCGCTGTGATCTTGAGGCGGGCATGGCTAAATTATTGGGCGCTCGTGTTGCTTGGTCGGCGGCTGATAATGCCTTGCAGATTCACGGCGGCAATGGCTTTGCGCTGGAATATCCGATTTCGCGCGTTCTATGCGATGCACGTATTCTGAACATCTTTGAAGGCGCGGCTGAGATTCAAGCTCAGGTCATTGCTCGGCGTCTGCTGGACGGCGCGAATTAATCTTAACTGAGGCGCTTATTTGCGTTTAGGCGTGCTATTTGTATCGATCGGGCTGAATTGAATAATAACTTTATCAGCCTGATCAGGAGGCGCGGTCAATCTGGCTCTGAAATAAGTGACCTCGCCAGAGTTGAGGCGAGATTTAGGTGCCTCTGCGAGCCAATGGTAGATTTGCTGGCCATCAGGAGCCATGATTGCAATCTGCAGGGAGGGAACAGAATTCGTTTCCTTTTTCACATTGGCCAATTGCCCCTCAATCGCCAAAACTGAATAAGCGCCTTCTGTTAAAATCTGCGCTTTGATATTGCGTATTTCCAGGCCCAGCAGATTCACTGGCAGACCAAGCCGGCTATAGATGGGCGCGAGCCTTGGAACAGCATCAACTAATTTTTGGCGCTGCTGAATAGCGAGGGTTGTTGCAAATAGGGATAGCGCTAGAAAACTCAGTGCTTTGAAAGAGAGCGCCGCTCTGTTCTGCTTGCCAACAGATTTTCGCCGAGACAAAGCTGATGGGGCGGATCCATAAAGGGTTTCAAAGGTCGGATAAGCGAGAGGACCACTCGCAGGTTTAGCTTGCAAGGTTTCGAACATGGTGGCCCATCAGTCTTGAGTGAGCAAATATTGCTGCATCTTTATGGTTAAATTTGCATTAAGGTGCGCAATATCAGAGCTGATGGCCTCTACCTGATTGGCTTTTGCTAGCGTATGCTCCAGCTTTTAGCTTATGCTGGTGCTTGACGAATCATTCATTTTTTAGGGTAAGACGAAGAGGACAGCTTGGTTCGATTCGAAAATGTCGGCTTGCGTTACGGAATGGGCCCAGAAATTCTCAGGGACATTTCTTTTGAGATTGAGCCGCAATCTTTTCAATTTTTGACCGGACCTTCGGGAGCGGGCAAGACAACTTTGCTGCGGCTCATGCTGCTGGCTCTAAAGCCGACACGCGGCTTTATCAATTTTTTTGGTCGGATGTCGAATGATCTTCTTCCCGCTGAGGTCACTCGTTTGCGCAGACGCATAGGCGTCGTTTTTCAGGATTTCCGCCTGCTGGATCATTTGACCACTTACGAAAATGTTGCGCTGCCTTTGCGCGTGCAGGGCCGTGAAGAGGCGAGCTATCGGGCCGAGGTCGTCGAGCTGTTGCAATGGGTCGGTCTGGGCGATCGTATGAATGTGCTGCCACCCGTTTTATCGGGTGGAGAAAAGCAAAGAGCGGCAATTGCCCGTGCGCTCATCGTGCGTCCAGAATTGTTATTGGCGGATGAGCCAACGGGTAATGTGGATCCTAGTCTTGCCCGCCGGCTCTTGCGACTGTTTACAGAATTGAACAAATCCGGCACGGCTGTTGTGATTGCCACGCATGATCTGGCGTTGATGGACCAATTCGATGGCGCTCGCCGTCTCGTTTTGGGTGATCACCGCCTGCATATTTATGATTGAGCTGCAACGATGAGTTCGCGCCGGACCAAACGAGAGCAGAAAGTGGGCGGGCAGTCTGCCAGCATTTCTGTGCGCAAGCGCATTGATCTTGTCCCCTCTGACACAACAGCAGGCCGGGCTTTGGTCACAGTCATTTCGATCATGACATTTCTCGCGGCCATTACGGCTGGCTGCGCGATCTTTATCAGTGATGCTGCATCGGAATGGCAATCGCAAATTTCACGCGAGCTCACGATTCAGATCAAGCCCACTGATCCAAAGTTGATTGACGACCAAGTGGCCAAAGTTGTGAGCTTGGCACAAGCTACGCCGGGATTATCAGATATCCGGGCTTTTTCGCAAAAAGACTCTGAAAAAATGCTTGAACCTTGGCTGGGGGCTGGGGTTGATTTGTCAGAATTGTCCATTCCCCGCATGATTGCGGTGAAAGTCGATCCTGCCCGCAGAGCTGATCTGAAGATATTTCAGGAACAATTGAAAACGCTTTTACCCAATGCTCAGCTTGATGATCATCGTCAATGGATTGATCGCTTGGCTGCTATGGCGCGCACTTTGGTTTGGGTTGCGGTCTTTGTTTTGCTCTTGGTCATTACAGCCATGGCCTTGGCGGTGGCCTTTGCCACAAGGGGCGCGATGGCGGGAAGCAAACACATTATCGATGTGTTGCATTTTGTGGGTGCTGAGGATCGCTTCATTGCGGTGCAATTTCAAAAGATTTTTTTGCGATTGGGTTTAAAGGGGGGTGTGATTGGAGGCGCCTGCGCGCTGCTGCTCTTTGCAGCTTCAGCGGGCTTGTCGCAATTTTGGACCCTTAGCCCGGGCGGTGATCAGCTTGACGCTTTGTTTGGAACTTTTTCTCTGGGCGTCAAAGGCTATATGATTGTTGCGCTGATTGCGGTTTTGATTGCACTTTTGACCGGTTATATGTCCCGTTTGGTGGTCTTCAGACATTTAAGTGGCCTTGAGTGAAATTGTGAGTGGTAGAGATGAAATGCAAAAGCTTCTGGCATCAAACGAGAGGTGACAATCTTTGCGTTAGTGTGTCAGTTTCCTTAGCCGTGCGTGTGCCATCCATGAGCATTATTTTGCATGAATCTTGTCATAAATGAGTCAAGTTATGAACGAGTCTAATTATGACTGAGTCCTTAGAACAGTCTTCGGATGCCATTTTGGAGTCTGGCCCAAATTGGCAAGGGATTTTCCTTTTGACGGCGTTACTCACCTTTCTTGTTCCTTTTGTAGGAGGCTATGTCTGGTTTTCTCGTCAGATTGCCTATCAAGAGGTCACTGAGGTCAAAAAAGCCGAGGGGATTATTGTCCTCACAGGTGGCGCAGACAGGGTTGCCGATGGGCTTAAAGTTCTCTCAGAGGACTATGCCGAGCGCTTGTTGATTACGGGCGTGAGCGCAGGCACTTCAGCCAGTGATATTTCCAAAAAATTCCCAAATTTTCGTGAGGCTATCGAGTGCTGCGTTGAGCTTGGCTACAAGGCGCAAAATACCGCAGGCAATGCAGAGGAGGCTTTGGCTTTTGCTAAACACCATGGCTTGCACAAGGCTCTGATCATTGTGACATCCAATTATCATATGCCGCGCACTTTGCTTGAGATGAAGGCGAGCTTGGGACACATTGAGCTCATCGCTTATCCGGTCATTCCTGAGCGTCTGAAAGGACGCTATTGGTGGAATTCGTTAGAGATGAGCCGGCTCATCTTTGGTGAATATATCAAATATGGCCTAGCTTATATGCGGATACTTGCACGGGCGCCGGCTAAGCATTAACAAAATCAGCCGGACAGAAACGCCTTGATGCGATGGAGACTTGTTTCCCAATGCTTGCTTTGAGATCACTCGTCTTCAATACGCTTTTCTACCTCTATCTCATTGGCATTATGATTGTCGGATTGCCCGCTTTATTGATAGGGCGCCGGGCCATTCTTGTTCTTGCTGATTACTGGGGTCGCGGATCCTTATGGCTGATGCGGGTGGTCTGTCATACTGAGGTAGAATTTCGCGGTCTCGAACATATCCCTCTTGAGCCCTGCATCATTGCAGCCAAACATCAATCGCTGTGGGACGTATTTGCCTTTTTAAGGTTCTTCCGGAACTTCACAGTCATTCTCAAACGCGAATTGGCGTGGATCCCTTTATTTGGGTGGTATGTGCTGCGCGCGGATTTGATTGCGATTAATCGCAGCAAGGGAACTGCTGCTCTCAATGAGGCCAAACAAGGCGCCAAGAAGGGTTTTGAGCAAGGCCAGTCTTTGCTCATGTTTCCTGAGGGCACTCGCCGTCCGGCAGGAACTGAGCCTAATTATAAATTTGGCGTTGCGCATATTTATGCGGACAATCACGTGCCCTGCTTGCCCATAGCGCATAATTCTGGACTATTCTGGGCTCGTCGCTCATTCATCCGGCGGCCGGGCAAGATTTTGGTACAATTTCTGCCAGTCATTGAACCGGGGTTAGACCGCAAGGTCTTCTTTGCACGGCTTCAGGCAGAATTAGAAACAGCGACCAATGCCTTGATTGCCGAAACGCTCAAATCCAATCCAGAGTTACGATCTGTCCTGCCAGAGTCCTATTCCCCTTCAGGATCTCAGTCGGGCGAGAGCTAAAGCTTATTTTTGATCGCTAGACGAGTTGCGACCAAAATCGGCCTTGGGTGTTTCTTGGCCCATCTCAATAATGCTGCGCCTGATGGCTCTTGTGCGGGTGAAGAGCTGAAACAATCCTTCGCCATCATCCTTGCGGATCATGCTCTCAAGCGCGAGCAGGTCCGCATTAAACCGCCCCAGCATTTCGAGAACAGCGTCTTTATTGTTCAAAAACACATCGCGCCACATCACAGGATCAGAGGCGGCAATGCGGGTGAAATCCCGAAACCCGCCAGCTGAGAATTTGATCACTTCAGATTTTGTTCCCTCTTCCAATGCTGCAGCTGTGCCTACAATGTTAAAGGCGATCAGATGCGGCAGATGGCTGGTGATGGCGAGCACAAGATCATGATGCTCAGCGCTCATCACCTCGACATTTGAACCAGCGGCCAGCCAAAGAGATTTGACTTGTTCAATCGCATTCGCATCGGACTGCGGGGCTGGTGTTATGATGCACCAGCGATTGACAAACAAAGTTGCAAAACCCGCATCGGGGCCTGAAAATTCAGTTCCCGCTACAGGATGGGCAGGAATGAGATGCGTGCCCTGAGGCAAATAGGGGGCAACTTTGGCGATGACTGAGGCTTTGACCGAGCCAACGTCAGAGACGATGGCACCCTTTTTGATGTGCGGGCCAATGCGTTTGGCCAGCGCCTCATTGGCGCCTACGGGCACACAGAGGATGATGAAATCTGCCTGATCAACAGCCCGCTCTGGTTCGGCGATGATTTCATCGGCAAAGCCTAATTCTTTGACGCGGGCACACACGGCTGGCGAAGAATCACACGCAATCAGGGTCTGTGCCAGGCCTTTTTGCTTGGCCATGCGCGCCAAAGAAGAGCCAATCAGGCCAAGGCCGATGATTGTTAAACGGTTGAAGAGTGGCTTAGCCACAGCTGGTCCCAGCTGATCAGCCATAATGAATCCTATTGTTTGACGAAATCGTGCAGGGCTTGGGCAATAAGCTTGGTTGCTTCTTCTGTGCCAATAGTGATGCGCAGACAATTGGGCAGTTTATAGGAGGCGACATTGCGCACGATCAGGCCGCGCTTGGTCAGGAATTGCTCAGCATCCAAAGCGCTCTTTCCCAGCGTAGTTGGAAAATGCACGAGCAGAAAATTCGCGACGCTGGGCGTAATGGTCAGACCCGCTTTGGTCACTTCCTCACTCAGCCAGGCCAACCATTTTTCATTATGCTCTGCTGCATAGGCGACATGGTCGCCATCTTCGATGGCTGCAATGCCAGCCTCAAGTGCGGGTCCATTGACATTGAAGGGGCCGCGAATGCGATTGAGCACATCGGCAACATGGTCCGGCACATAGGCCCAGCCCAGACGCAAATTGGCGAGCCCATGAATTTTTGAAAATGTCCGCGTCATCACCACATTGTCATGCGCTCTGACCAATTCCATGCCCGATGAATAATCATTACGCCGGACATATTCCGCATAAGCGCCATCAATCACCAGCATCACATGGGCTGGCAGATTGTCATGCAAGCGCTTGATCTCAGCCATTGAGACATAAGTGCCCGTGGGATTATTCGGATTAGCAAGAAAGACCATGCGCGTGCGCTCGGTCACATGCGCCAGAATAGCATCCACATCGGCTTTGAGATTGGTTTCGGGCACTATCACAGGTTTACCGCCCGCTGCCAGAACCGCAATCTCATAGACGAGAAAGCCATGAGTGGTGAAAATGCCTTCATCGTCTGGGCCAATATAGGCAGAGGCGAGAAGATGCAGCAAATCATCTGAACCGCAGCCGCAGACAATTCGAGCCGGGTCGAGGTTATATCTTTTGGCAATCGTCTCGCGCAGACGGGTTGAAGAGCCATCGGGATAATCAGCCAGCTTGTCTGCCAGTGTGCGATAGGCCGCAATGGCTTTTGGTGAGGCGCCTAGCGGCGATTCATTAGAAGAGAGCTTATAGATCTTGGCCACGCCCGGGGCGGAGCTTTTGCCCGGAACATAGGCATGAATGTCCATAATACCGGGGCGGGGGAGCGGGCGTGTTGGCTTGGCTTGTGTCATGATCGTCTCTGAAGCTGTGCAAGATGAGGTGATTTATTGATCTGTGATCTGGCTATGATCATAGCGCGCGGCATGGCTACCGACCAATTCAATGCGCGCGCGGGCTGAGCCGGCGTGATGGAGCGCTTGCTCGAGTTCCTGCGCTGTCTGTGCGCCGGGAAGCGAGACAAGCAAGGACAGGCCCACATCGGTTGCGGCATTGCCTAAAATCTCAGCCTTCAGTCGGCCCAATTGAGCAGGAATGGCTTCATGCCAACGATCGAGTGTGATCGAGTAAATCATCACGTCTCTTGCAGCCGCTTCCGCCAAGGGCAAGGAGATCACAAAGACAGGCATTCCTGCCGGGTGATCGGGCCGCTCAATAAAGGGGACGCGGGCAATGATTTTGGGCGCATTGGCAGCGGTGAGTTTGCGCCACCAGGCCCCAGCGCTCAAGCCACCTTCAATGCGCACCATGCCCAGATCGCCAGAGGATTTGGCGACTGCTTCAATCACAGCTTGGGGACCTTGATGCTGGATGAAGGGAACTGTGAATCCAAAATGAAAGCGAACAGAATCGCGCATAGAGGCATCGCCGCTGGCAATGTCGGCATGCACGCTATAATTGGCCTGCACATAAGTAAATGTGGCAATGATAATGCGCCAGATGCCCTCAACCGTCTCAAGCGGTAGCAATCCCTTATGGCGCTGGGCAATGCGGCGCATCATGTCGGCTTCCCGGCCGGGACGAAAAGCCGAGCCGCCGCCCTGTTTGGCTTTGACAGCGATCAGCCGATCAATGATCTGGCTGCGCTCCATCAGCAATTGGTGCATGCTGGAATCAATCCGATCAATATCCACCCTCAATTCATTGAGGAAGGTCACTGGATCAATCTCGGTCTCAGGGGTCACAGGTTTGGACACGGCCGGTCTCGAATGAGATAAGGATGGTCATTTCATAAGGTCCGCCATGCGACTTGGCAAAGGAAACAAGCAGGTCTTGGCAAAGGAAAGAAGAGCGTCTTGGCAAAGGAAACTTTAAGACTGAGGCAAAGGACGTCCGATCGCCTGCTCAGCACCCGCATCAGGGCAGGCAGGCTTGACTTGACCAGCCCCGGCCGACTAAATAACAAACAAGACGTTCGAAAGATCGAACAAAATGACCGATGGGGCCAGAGTGACTGGGCAAATCGCTGCACATAACGGATTAACTGTCGCACAGGGGGAAGTTGAATCCCCCCATAGCCTCATTGTCCGCTTTTCGCAGTCTGATCCTCTGGTCATGGATTCAGGGGTTACCCTCGCGCCTTTGTCGATTGCCTATCAGACCTATGGCCAGCTGAATGCCGATAAGTCCAATGCTGTGCTCATTTGCCATGCCTTAACGGGCGATCAGCATGTGGCCAATGTCCATCCCATTACGGGCAAGCCGGGCTGGTGGGACACTATGGTGGGCCCCGGCAAGCCGATTGATACGGATCGGTTCTTTGTCATTTGCTCGAATGTGGTGGGCGGTTGTATGGGCACGACCGGTCCCGCCTCGCTTAATCCCACCACTGGCCAGCCCTATGGTCTTGATCTGCCCGTTGTCACTATTCGCGATATGGTGCGGGCGCAGGCCAAGCTCGTCGATTATCTGGGCATTGATGAATTATTCTGTGTTGCTGGGGGCTCTATGGGCGGCATGCAGGTGTTGCAATGGGCGGCTCTGTTTCCCCAGCGCGTCTTCTCAGCCATGCCCATAGCCGCTGGGGCGCGCCATTCTTCGCAAAACATTGCGTTTCACGAGGTGGGGCGTCAGGCGATTATGGCTGATCCGGATTGGGAGGGCGGTCGCTATTTCAATTCAGGCAAGCGACCTGTCAAAGGTCTGGCCGTGGCGCGCATGGCGGCGCATATCACTTATATGTCCGATGAAGCGCTGCACCATAAATTTGGCCGCAAATTGCAGGATCGCTCCGCCCCCACTTTTTCGTTTGATGCTGATTTTCAGATTGAATCTTATCTGCGTCATCAAGGATCGAGTTTTGTTGAGCGCTTTGATGCCAATTCCTATCTCTATGTCACGCGGGCGATGGATTA
>CAIVAX010000395.1 GCA_903903935.1 uncultured Hyphomicrobiales bacterium
AGAATTAAGACAATTTGGGACTGTCTTATCCGATTGCAAACTGAAAAGCGCCAAAATTTTGATTAGGCTGCTTGGCTCTTGTCTTCGGGGTGAGCTTCCCCCTCGGCCACAGCTTCAGTCTCAGCCTGATCCTCAGCCATATCTTGGGTGGCCAGTTCATCAAAGAGATCCGCCTCGCCATCCTCCAGCGGATCCTCATCCTCGGTCAGGGCGAGATCATCCTTCGGCGTGGGCATGCCAAAGCCGGGCGGCAGGCGTCCATCGAACATGCCAGCAGATTTCAGCTCATCAAGGCCCGGCAGATCGCTGATCGCCTCAAGACCAAAATGCAGCAAGAACGTATCGGTCGTGCCGTAAGTCACGGGGCGACCGGGGGCTTTGCGACGCCCTCTCAGGCGCACCCAGCTGGTTTCGAGCAAGACATCCAGCGTGCCTTTGGAAATGGCAACGCCGCGAATATCCTCAATTTCAGCGCGGGTGACCGGCTGATGATAGGCGATAATGGCCAATGTCTCGATCGCGGCGCGCGAGAGCTTTCGCTGTTCGCTAGCCTCGCGAGACAACAACCAGCCCAGATCGGAAGCCGTGCGGAACAACCAGCGATTATTGACCCGCACCAGATTAATGCCACGGCCCTCATAATCGCTCTGCAATTGCCGCAAAACATCCACCGCTTTGATGCCATCAGGCATGCGGCGGGCAATTTCGCTTTGTTCGACCGGCTCTGAAGAGGCAAATAGCAAAGCTTCAGCTATGCGCAGGCTTTCGCGGAATTTCTCAGCTTTGATCGATTCTTTAATTTCTGCCGTATCGCCATTGTCATTGTGATGGGCCTCACCCTCATGGCCTTCAGCAGCGCCCTGATCGATCTCATCCATGGCAAGCTCTGCCTTGGCAGTTTCGATCACTTCAGCTTCAGCTTGAACTTCGACGCTTTCAGACACGACAATTTCAGCCTGCATGATGATCTCTTCATCATGCGGCTGGTCGGCGACTTCATGATTGGTCATTTTCTTTGCCATAGGTCTCAAACTCATGTTCGGGCGGACAGATGAATCTATTCAAACGCTCTGGCTGATCACAGCCGCCAGCATGTCATCAGGCCGCTTTGTTTTCCAAGGACCGTCCTCTGACCCAGATGGGGCCAAAGGCATCGTCCTGACGCAGATCAATACGCCCCTCACGAACCATTTCGAGCGAGGCGGAGAAGGTGGAGGCCCGCACCGTCCGGCGCGTTTCAGGTGTCGTCAGATATTCGAACAGATAAGCATCCATTGTGGTCCATTCTGTGACCACACCAACCAGACGCTCCAACGCCTCACGCGCAGCAGCCAGCGACCAGACATGGCGCTGTTTGAGCTGAACATGGGACAAAGCCTGTTTCTGGCGTTGCTGGGCATAGGCTGTCAGCAATTCAAACATGCTGGCCTGCCAATGCGGCCGCTTGATGATTTCCAGCCCCTCGGGCGCGCCTCTGGCAAACATGTCTCGCCCCATGCGCGGGCGATTGATCAACTTTTCAGCAGCATTGCGAATGGCCTCAAGCCGGCGCAGACGCGCGGCCAACGCCGCTGCCAGATCCGCAGCCAAGGGCTCATCATTGGCTTTAGGGGGCTCGGGTAAAAGCAGGCGAGATTTCAGATAGGCAAGCCAAGCCGCCATCACCAGATAATCAGCCGCCAATTCGAGCCGCACCCGGCGGGCCTCAT
>CAIVAX010000396.1 GCA_903903935.1 uncultured Hyphomicrobiales bacterium
AGAGAATGTGATCGTCAATGAATTTGTCGTACATTTACCCTTTGCCAAGTCTTGCACCATTTATATCGTCTATCCTCGTCAGGCGATGAAGCAGATTGCCGGCATTCTGCGAAGCAAAATTCAGCGTTCAGGTGATCGGCATGATGAAAAATGGGAAAAGGCTCTGTACGAGGCTGTTCTCAATATACCGCTCAAATTTGTACCGCGCATTGCCGAACCCAAAATCAATCTGGGCGAATTGATGAATATTGAAGAAGGCATGGTGGTTGAAATTTCTGCCTTTGAAAAAATAAGCATCTTTGTGGCTGGCCAACCCATGTTCACAGCCAGCATTGGCGATCGCGACGGCAAATATGCCTTAAGAATTCTCAATTAATGGTTGATTGGAAGAGAAAATGACAACCACGGATCAAGCCGCAACGGGCACACACAATAAGGGCGATAATATTTCACGCCTTCAAAACATTGAAGTTCAGCTCACGGTTGAAGTGGGTGGAACCAAAATCACCATTGGCGAATTATTGAAGCTGACAGAAGGCTCGATCGTAGAACTTGATCGGCTGGCTGGTGAACCACTCGATATTCTCGTCAATGGTAGTCTGTTGGCGCGCGGCGAAGTGGTGTTGATTGGTGAGCGTCTTGGGATTCGCTTTACCGAGATCGTCTCTCCCGAAAAGCGGGTTCATAATCTATGAGTTCTGCGGCCGCGTCCTATCTTGAGACAGCACTGGTCCTGATTGTTTTGCTGGTCTCAACATTGGTTCTTCTTGCCTATCGCAATCGCCTGTATGGGCGCATGGGTAGCAAGACCAGTTTGACGCGCGCCTCCGTTCAAATTGCGCCTGGTGTTTCGCTCTCCATTGTCGAACTTGATGGGCTAATGATTGTTTATGCGATGGGTAAAACGGGCGTCACGGCATTACAGGTTGTTAAGCCTTCTGCCAAGGAGCGCATCGAATGATACAGCGTGGCAGACCTTTTTCCTACGCCATGACGCTCGCCGGCCTTGCGGCGTTTTTGCTGTTGGGAGCGTGCCTCACATCGGCCTCAGCTCAAGGCCTGAATATGGATATGCCCTTGTTGAAGTTGCAGGGTCAGCCAGGAGGGGAACAAACGCTTTCCCTAACCTTGCAAACGCTGATCTTGATGTCAGCATTGACCTTGCTGCCCTCCTTATTACTGGTGACAACAAGTTTCACGCGGATCATTATTACACTTTCGATTTTGCGGCAGGCTCTTGGCACGCAACAAACGCCGCCCAATCAGGTTTTGGTGGGCCTTGCTTTGTTCATGACCTTATTCATCATGAGCCCAACCATCAAAGAGATTAATGAGACGGCCTATCAGCCCTATTCAAGCGCACAGATCAGTATTGAGGAGGCAGGCAGCCGTGGCCTGAATTCGATGAAGACCTTCATGCTGCGGCATACGCGTTCGGCTGATCTTCTGTTAATGGCAGACATGCAGGGCGACAAGGCCTATGACAGGCCGCAAGACATACCCGTGCAAGTTCTTGTGCCTGCCTTTATGATGAGTGAACTGCGAACAGCCTTCACAATTGGCTTTTTGCTCTTCCTGCCCTTCCTCGTGATCGATATTGTGGTGGCCAGCGTTTTGATGTCGCTGGGCATGATGATGCTCTCACCGACCTTGGTCTCCCTGCCCTTCAAGCTTCTGCTCTTCGTGCTTGTTGATGGATGGAGTTCTACCATATCCGCCCTGGTTGAAAGCTTTGTGAGGGGCGGCTGATGAATTACGAACAATTTGTCTCCGTTGGTCGCGATACCATTCAGAGCATTCTTTTCACCACAACTCCCATTTTGCTGGCTACTCTGCTGGTGGGTTTGATCATTGGTATTTTTCAGGCCGCAACATCTATCAATGAAGCAACATTGACCTTCGTGCCTAAGCTTTTGGTCATTGTGATTGTGCTCATTCTGGCTGGCCCGTTTATGCTCGATACCATGACAGGGTTTTTCAGAACGATCTTCTCGGAAATTTCGAGAGTGAGCCAATGATCGTGCTGCAGAACACTCTCGCTCTTGAAACAGTCAGCGCCCTGTTGCTGTTTTCCATCCGTCTGGCGGGATTGTTTCTGGTTGCCCCGATTTTCTCTGCAACAGCGGTCTCTTTGCCGATCCGTATCGGCCTCACCTTTGCTATTGCCCTGGCGCTCTATGGCAGCGTCAAAATTCCCCCTATAGATCTCATGTCGCTGCAAGGACTGGCTGCTATCTTCACTGAGGCGGTGATTGGCATTGCTATGGGCCTTATCTATCAGCTGGTCTTTGCCAGTGCGGCTATGGCGGGTGAACAAATCGCTTTCTCTATGGGGCTTGGCTTTGCCTCTATGGTTGATCCCCAGACGGGGTCACAATCACCCGTGATCACGCAGTTTCTGTCAGTCATGCTGATCTTGCTGTTTTTTGTTTTACAGGCGCATCATGCCATTTTACGTCAATATGCCGCCAGCTATCAGGCTTTGCCGATTGGCGGCGCGCTTGAACCGGGTTTGTTTCTGGGCATAGCCAAGGCCGGAGGCCTGATTTATTCCTCCGCACTGATCACCGCTTTGCCGATCATTGTCTTTCTGTTTCTCACCAATCTGCTGATTGGGTTGATGACGCGCATTGCGCCGCAATTGAATGTCTTTTCCGTCGGTTTTCCTGTCACTATTTTGATCGGAATTGTTGGCCTGATGCTGACCTTTCCAGCCATTGGCAATGGCATGGGAAATTTGCTGAAAACGGCATCCTCCATCGTCAATGAAGTCATCCTCAATATAGGTGCGACGCCATGAGCGAAGAAGAAGGTGGTCAAGAAAAGACCGAACAGCCGACCGAGCGTCGGCTGACGCAAGCGATTGAACAAGGTCAGATCCTCACATCCAAGGATCTGATCATGGCAATGGTGCTTTTGGTGGCAGCCTTTGAATTTAGTTTCTTTGGTCGATATTTCTTCACCGATCTGGTTGGCAATTTTAGCAATGGACTCGATTTTGCTGATCCACTCTTACGCGGCGCCTCGCTGACACAAATGATTGGCGAGCGGTTCGAATCTGCGATCTTGCTAATCTTAAGTTTCAGCGCGCCACTGGCTCTTGCAGCCATTCTCACTCAAATGGGTCTGGGCGGTTTTCATATCAGCTTCCAGAATCTGGCTTTCAAGGCCTCGCGGATCTCTCCCTTGGCTGGGCTCTCGCGTATGTTCGGTCCTTCTGCGCTGATTGAACTGAGCAAGTCGATCTTGAAAGTGAT
>CAIVAX010000397.1 GCA_903903935.1 uncultured Hyphomicrobiales bacterium
CAAATCCAAAACACAGGATAATGCCAAGCATCTTGCCCCCACATTTCTCAATACTATTGTGGCGCGATATGAGGGCTCGCGTTTGGGCCGCCAAGAGCTTGATGGTGAGCTGATCGAGGATCGGCACGACGCACTCTGGTCGCGCCAAATGCTGGACGAATGTCGTGTCGAGGCACATCCACCTTTGCGTAATATTGTTGTGGCGATAGATCCACTAGCCTCTTCGCATAAGCGGGCCGACAAATGTGGAATCATTGCAGCAGGGCTGGATCAAAATGGGCTGATCTTTGTCATTGCCGATGCCAGCATTGCCGCCGCCAAGCCCAATGCTTGGGCCCGCAAAGCTATCGAACTCTATCACAAGCTTGAAGCAGATGAATTGATTGCTGAGGTCAATCAGGGGGGCGATATGGTGTCAGCCGTGATGAGCGAAGCGGATCAATCTGTGCCTGTGCGCCAAGTGCGCGCCACACGTGGCAAATATTTACGCGCGGCACCCGTCGCCCATTTATATGAACAGGGGCGCGTGCGTCATGCCGGCTTCTTCCCCGAATTAGAAGATGAAATGTGTGCCTTTGGGCCTGATGGCTTGCCGGGGCGAGGCAGTCCCGATCGGCTGGATGCACTTGTCTGGGCAATCTCAGCTTTGATGGATGAGCCGACCCATCCGCGTTTACGTAGAATATGAACCCTTGATGTGGAGTGGGAGCAGATGGCGTCTTGGATGAATCGTCTCTTGGGCAAGGGTGCGCAGCATTTTGATCGCGCACGAGTCGAAGAAGAAAAAAGCATGGATAGGGTCCCCCTTTTGGCCATGCATGCTTTGGGCCCTGCGCGCTGGACCAATCGCAGTGTTGTCGCGCTGACTCATGAAGGCTTTGAGCGTAATGCCATTGTCTATCGCGCCGTGCGGCTGATTGTGGAAGCTGCCGCATCCATACCCTGGACCCTGTTTATTGGTCGTGAAGAGCTCACGACGCATCCTGTTCTCGATTTGATTGCACGGCCTAATCCAAGCGAAGTGGGCACATCGTTTTTGGAGGGGCTCTACACACATTTGCATTTGTTTGGCAATGCCTATGTCGAGACCATTCGTGTTGATGGACGCCCTGTTGAACTTTATTGCTTGCGGCCCGATCGCATGAGCATTGAAGCAAAAGCCAATGGCTGGCCGCTTGCTTATGAATATAGAGTAGGCGCCAATGTGGCGCGCTATCCAGTGCAGGATCAGGGCCTGTGCGATATTCTGCATCTCAAATTGTTTCATCCGCTCGATGATCATTATGGCTTTGCACCCTTGCAGGGGGCGCAAATGGCGCTTGATATTCACAATGCGGCAAGCTTCTGGAATAAGGCGCTGCTGGATAATGCAGCGCGCCCCTCGGGGGCTTTGGTCTATGCCCCACAAAGCGGAGCGAGTTTAACGCGTGAGCAATTTGATCGCTTAAAAGCTGAATTGGAAGAGAGCTTCTCAGGCGCAAGCAATGCCGGGCGTCCGCTCTTATTGGAAGGTGGGCTGGATTGGAAGGCTCTGTCCTTGAGCCCCAGAGATATGGATTTTGTCGAAGCCAAAGCCATAGCAGCCAGAGAGATCGCTCTAGCCTTTGGTGTGCCGCCCATGTTGATGGGCATACCGGGGGATAACACTTATTCCAATTATCAAGAGGCGCATCGTGCATTCTGGCGTCAAACCATCATACCCTTGGTGGCACGAACACAGAAAAATTTTGCTGCTTGGTTGAGCGCGTTTTATGGGCCCTTTCATTTTGATTATGACATTGATCGCATCGAGGCCCTCTCAGCAGAGCGGGCAGCTGAATGGGAGCGCATAGGCAAGGCGGATTTCCTGACGCAAGATGAAAAACGACAAGCTGTAGGCTATGGCAAATCGCAATCCCCGCTTAACTAAAGTGCTTGTTGAATAAGACCCACACAGCTCAACACGATTGGTGTGCCATGAATGAAGTCACTCACTCTATTATTGAGCGGGGTGATCTGGCTCACCTTGTTCTGTTTCTCTGGGCCTGCGGAGCTTCGGCTTTATTGCTTTGGTCTATGAAGGAATTGGCAGCCGCCATTCGCAGATTTGATGATTTCATCAGAGAACTTGCCATTTTCAATCACCGTTATGGAGAGGATGAATGAACGCGCCTGATTGCAAGAAACGCAATGAGCAAAAGAGTCTTCCCCTGAGGCGGACACAAGAAGAGATCGACTCAATCTTACGTTGATTCTGGAGAGTCCTCGAACAAGCCTCACAAACCTTGCGACATAAGAAAAGCAAAGTTTGAAATCTGTCAAAGTGAGGGGATGTGACAAGGGAGACATTATGCTGGCACAGACAGAATCTATGCACGTCTGCGAACATAAATATATCACTCAACCTGTCCAAACATTGAACTCCAAAGGCAGCTTTGAAGGTTATGCAAGCCTGTTCAATATCATCGATATGGGGCGCGATATCATCCTGCCTGGGGCATTTCAAAACTGCTTATCAAGGGAGTCTTCTGGTCAAATCAAAATGCTTTGGCAGCATGATGTGAAGTGCATTATCGGCCATTGGGTCGATATCTATGAAGATCGTCAAGGTCTCTATGTCAAAGGCCAACTCAATCTGAAGATCAAAGCAGCTCAAGAGGCTTTGGCTCTCATGGAGGCGGGTGAAATCGATGGGCTCTCAATTGGCTTTCGGCCTAAGCAAGCCAAACGAGATCAGCAGACAGGTGTGCGTTCTCTCTCACAAATCGATCTTGTCGAAATTTCAATTGTCACTTTTCCAATGATGCCGAAAGCCAGGATCAAAAAACTAACGAAGGAGCGTAAGTCCTGTGCTGAGATCCCTGACGAGAGCCGCCTCGATTGGTTGTTGAGGGCTAAAGCTTTCACGGACCAAATCCGAACCAGCGCTCGAAATATGACTCACTAACACTCAATTGTTTTTTTAAGAGGTCATCATGAATACTATTGATATAAAAGCAGTCGTTCCGAACAATGATTTTGAGGCTTTGCATCAGGCCTTTTCGGCTTTTAAAGAGGCGAATGACCAACGTTTGGTGCAAATTGAGCAGCGTCTCACTAGCGATGTGATCACAGAAGAGAAACTGCAACGCATTGATCGCACGCTTGATGAAACCAAACGCCGTATGGATCTGCAAATGATTGAAAGGGCACGCCCGTCCTTTGATCTTGGTTACAAATAGCACTCAGATAGTCATGAGCGTGAGCATAAGACTGCATTTCGAGCCTATGCCCGCGCTGGTGAGAGCGAGGGGCTGAAAGCCATCGAGGAAAAAGCAATGGGGATTGGCTCTGGTCCTGATGGTGGGTATCTCGTCCCTGTGCCAACTGAGACAGAAATTCTCAGACGCTTGGCTATCATTTCGCCCATTCGTCAAATTGCCAGTGTGCGACAAATATCAACAGCCACTTATAAAAAAGCCTTCGCATTTTCGGGCCCAGCCTCTGGCTGGGTCGCAGAGGCCGATGCGCGGCCGCAATCGGCCAATCAACAAATAGCAGACATGACGTTTCCGGCTATGGAACTCTATGCAATGCCAGCTGCAACGCAGACACTTTTGGATGATGCAGCGGTGGATGTTGAACAATGGATTGCCGAGGAAATTGACAAAGTCTTTGCCGAGCAAGAGGGCGCTGCCTTTGTCAATGGCAATGGTGTCAACAAGCCGATGGGTTTTCTCGCTTATCCAAAGGTTCCCACGTCCACATGGACTTGGGGCAAAACGGGCTATCTGATGACGGGCGCAGCGGGAGCATTTGCGACAACAGCGCCCTCGGATATTTTGTTTGATGCGATCTATTCTATCAGAGCCGCTATCGCCAAAATGCCCGCTTTGTGATGAATCGCAAAGTGCAATCCATCATCAGAAAATTCCGCGCAGCGACGGGTGAATATTTATGGGCCCCGCCTGTTAGCCCAGGCGGAGCAGCAACTTTAATGAATTTCCCAGTCACTGAAGCTGAAGATATGCCTGACATTGCGGCTGATTCTTACTCTATTGCATTTGGTGATTTTCAGCGCGCTTATCTGATTGTCGATCGAATGGGGATCAGAGTCTTGCGTGATCCCTATTCAGCCAAGCCTTATATCTTATTCTATACCACCAAACGTGTCGGCGGTGGCGTACAGGATTTTGACGCATATCGGCTGATCAAATTTGGAACAGCATAGACTAATCTGCTGACGGCCTCTTGAGGGTCTCAAGGCTTGTGCGGATCCAATTGAGATGGGGTTTAAGGAGAATACCTTGTGTCAAGGATCCGCATTGAGACTGTTGTGATCCACTCGCCCAGGCTGTCACCGCAATGATTTGGCGGCTGACAGGATCAATCAAAGGTCCACCAGAATCGCCTGAACAGGCGCCTTTCATGGTTTTGAGTCCACCATCGGCCCAAATCAAAATATTTGAGAGAGGCTCACGAATGTATATTTCTGATTGTCGCAAATGTCCCTCACTCTTGCGATCCTTCTCATTCGTCTGCCCAAATCCGGCAATCAGTACGGGGGACTCTTTTTGAGGTTGATAGTCAAATGTCATACCTAATGGCAGCAGAGATCCATCAGCAGGACTGTTCACGCGAAGCAGAGCAAGATCGATCGAGACTCGCCGGTTTGTGATTGATTGCGCATTATAGAGCGGATGTACTTTTACCGCTTCCACTTGCAAAAAGATATCTGCGAAAGTCTTGCGTCGCAGCAGTATCATCATGTGTTCTGGCTCAGCACTACAATGCGCTGCTGTCAGAATGATATTTTTCTCAATCACGCTGGCACTACAAAACGAAGCTCTGCCTTTGGTCGATTTAAGCACCATGACGATGGAGGAGGAAAGCGCTTCACCATCCCCAGACTCACCCACAAGGGCTGATGCTTTTGAGCTCTGAAACAAAAGACCCACACTTAAAAGAGGTAACAGAGCGGCCCTGTAAAGCGTAAAAATCGATCCCATTTTCATAATCACGATCCAAATGGAGTGTAAGATGATGCTTTGCATGATCGAGGCACCGATCGCGGAGCCTGTTAGTCTCGATGAGGCAAAGCGATGGTTAAAAGTGGAAACAGAGGATGAAAACGAAATCATCCTCACTCTGATAACTAGCGCACGTTTATATATTGAGCAAGCGACTCAGCGCCTCCTGCTCCAGCAATCATGGCGAGTTATTTTCTCCGATCTTGATATG
>CAIVAX010000398.1 GCA_903903935.1 uncultured Hyphomicrobiales bacterium
GACCTTGATCGTATTTTGGAAATTGAGCCCGAATTTTTGCATGTCGATGAGCATGATCACGATCATCACGGCCATGATCATGGGCATGATCATTCGCATGATCATCATGGACTCAAACATTATCATGATGAGGAAATGCAATCGCTGTCGATCCGTGTCGATGGCGATGTCGATCCTAATAAATTCATGCCCTGGATTAATGATCTGGTGCAGCAGGAAGGCCCAAATATTCTGCGCTCCAAAGGCATTCTCTCGTTCAAGGATGAACCCAAGCGCTTTGTCTTTCAGGGCGTACATATGATTCTGGATGGCGAATTGCAGCGCGACTGGAAACCCGACGAAAAGCGTGAATCCAAAGTCGTCTTCATCGGACGCAATCTGAAGGAAGATACGATCCGCAAAGGCTTCATGGCTTGTGTTGTCTAAGGCATGAGTCAGCCTCTGGTCATGGGTGTTATTTTGCGGCTGGATCTGATGGGCTGGCAGGGCGATCCTCCCGGCCTGCCGGATCCGCCCATCAGAATTGCACCCGGTGAAGCGGGCAGCGTGAGCTATTATTACGATTATTCGCCGCCCAATGTTGAGTATGATGTGCCGGAATTTTGCCTGCGGCTCATGGGCCGGTTGCGGCGCGCTTTATTGCCGCCCAGCTCGCCTTTTAGCGAGCAGGCCTTAGCCATGCGCGCTGTGCTCGATATGGCTTTGGCTGTGCCTGATAAAGTCGAGACTTATTCATATGCCTGGCCGGTGGAGTTTGTGCAGATTTTGGCCGATGCCGAAGTTCAACTCTCGCTCACGCATTATGTGTTGGAATTTGCGGCGCAGTCATCTGCCGCCGGTTTGATCATCGAGGATTAAGACCCTATGTCGCAGACACAAAAGTCCCTGACAGCCAATGTCACTCTCTTCGAGCCGGGCGGGGAAGTCATCACGGCTGCCTTTGTCGATGGCATTGCCAGTCTTGTGTGTGCCAATGGAACAATCTTTTTTGCCGAGCCCGGCCAAGAGCGCCGCGTCACGCCACATCCTGAGGCCACCATTCTGGTTGCGCAAAGCGATGGCACGCGGCTTGTGACAGGGGGTGATGATGGACTTGTGCTGGCCACTTATCCCAATGGTCGCTGCGATGAATTGGCCAATGAGAAGGGCAAATGGATTGATGCTTTGGCCCTCGGGCGCGATGGCGCACTGGCTTGGTCTGTGACCAAAACTGTCAGAGCCAGAGATGCCAAGGGCGAGGTCAAGACCATGACAGCGCCCTCCAGCGTGCGCGGCCTGTGCTTTTTATCCAAGGGCTATCGTCTGGCGCTCTCGCATTACAATGGCGTGTCGCTGTGGTTTCCCAATATGGCCGCCGAGCCAGAGCTGTTGAAATGGCCAGGCTCGCATTTGGATCTCACCCTCTCGCCCGATGCGCGCTTTGCCATTTCTGCGATGCAGGAAAATGCTTTGCATGGCTGGCGCATTGCCGACAAAAAAGACATGCGCATGACCGGCTATCCCGCCAAGACGCGCTCTTTTTCTTGGTCGCATGATGGCAATTGGCTTGCAACCTCTGGCGCAGAGGCGTGTGTGATCTGGCCTTTTCAAACCAAGGATGGCCCCATGGGGCGTCCGCCGCGTGAATGTGGTGTGCGCCCTGTTCGCGTTTCGCGAGTAGCCTTTCATCCCACCTCACTTGTCGTTGCAGTTGGCTATGAAGATGGCTGGGTGATGCTCTGTCGATTGAATGATGCGGCAGAAATTATTGTGCGCGCTGTGAAGGATGTCGAGCCAGAGGCCAAAGGTTTGGCAGTCTCGGCACTGTGCTGGAATAAGGATGGCCGCCGTTTGATCTATGCTACAGAAGATGGTCAGGCCGGTGTGCTAGATCTGCCAGCCTAACAGATATCATTGATAATCCCGGCGATGATGCACGCGCGCGCGTGCTGCGGATCAAACTTTGCGCATCATTAGGCTAAAGTCGCAATCAACGAAAAAGAGATGGCTAGACTTGCCGTCTTCTTATCGAATTCTCAAATTGCCTTGAATTAACTTGCGCTGACGGAAAATTTGCGGCATTTCGCAATATGTACTTTTTGTCATTTGAGCATCATTACGTATTTCAACTTAGCCTTTGCCATCTTGTGAATTTCTCACATCAAGAGAACAAAGCGGTAGGTTCTCGAGGGGAATAATGCCTGATTTTTTTGATCGCTATGAGAATCGCCCTGTCAAATCACGCGAATTATCGCTTTTCAAGGAATTGAAAGGGATCATCTCGGTTGCCCGCTCGCGTGCGCCCTCCTTGCGTAGGCAATTGAACGGTATTGATATTCGCGAGATCAAGAAGCGCTCCGATCTGGCTCGCATTCCCGTTTTGCGGCGTGCAGATTTACGTGATCTGCAAGTTGAACAACCGCCCTTTGGCGGCTTGTCGGGATCGCGCTTAAGTTCGCTCAAGCGTTTGCATGTTTCGCCCGGACCTTGGTTTCAACCCGAAGGCCAAGCACGCGATTATTGGGGGGCGGCGCGCGCCTTGTTCGCCGCTGGCGCGCGCAAGGGCGATGTCATTCTCAATTGCTTGTCTTATCATCTGTGTCCCGAGGGGCATATGATGGATTCAGGCGCGCAGTCTTTGGGCTGTGCCATTGTACCTGCTGGCGATCATCTAATCCCGGAAACATTAGAGGCGATCAAGCAATTGCAGCCAAATGTGATTTGTGCTCGCGCCGACTATGTCGATCGATTGTTTGCAGCAGCCCTCGCCAAATCGCAGGACATTTCTTATCTGCGCCGCGCTCTGATTGTCGGTGAGATGATGGCAGCCAACCAGCGCCGCGCGTTTGAGCAAAAGGGTCTGTCTGTTCGTCATGTCTATTCACTGCCAGAGGTCGGCGTCATCGCTTATGAAACGCAAGCCGATGAGGGCGAACAGTCTGAGGGCTTTATGCTCAATGAAGGCATAATTCTGGAGATTGTGCGCCCCGGCGGACATGAGCCGCTCGCTTTAGGCGAGACGGGGGAAATGGTCATCACCCGTCTCAATGTGGATTATCCTTTGCTGCGCTTTGGCACGGGCGACCTCTCGCGCATTGTCACCGGCTCTTCGGCCTGCGGGCGCACCAATCTTCGGATTGCCGGCATTCTGGGCAAAGTGTGAGCCATTTGCTACAAGCTCACAGGGTCTATCCTGTTGAGGGCAAATGAAATCCAAAACGCTCATTCCCAATGTGCTGTCGATTGCCGGCTCGGATCCCTCCGGCGGGGCGGGCATTCAGGCTGATCTCAAAACCTTTGGCGCTTTGGGATGCTATGGCATGGCGGCGCTGACCAGTCTGACGGCGCAAAATACCCATGGCGTCTTCGCCATACATGCCGTACCGGCCGATTTTGTCGCCGCGCAGATGGATAGTATTTTTGCCGATATTGCCGTTGCATCTGTCAAGCTCGGCCTGCTCGCCACGCCAGAGATTGTCACCTGTGTTGCAGAGCGCCTCAGGCTGCATCAAGCAAGCTCCATCGTTCTAGATCCGGTCTTGGTAGCCACCAGCGGCGATCGGCTGGGATCGGAGGGTTTGGTTGAGGCGATGGTGCGCGATTTGGCGCCTATGGTCAGTGTGATCACACCCAATCTGCCTGAAGCGGCCGCTTTGTCTGGCCTGCCGCAAGCCAGCACTGCAAGCCAATTGCGCGCCACAGCCGCCCGTATTCTAGAGCTGGGCTTTCGCCATGTGCTGATCAAGGGTGGCCATGCAGATGGTCCTAATGCCATTGATTATCTGTTTTCGGGTCCGAGTGAGATGGCCTTTGCCGCTCCACGCGTGCCAACGCGCAATACACATGGCACGGGCTGCACGCTGTCATCTGCCATTGCAGCCTATCTCGCTTATGGGCTGGCTCTGCCTGATGCGATTGCGCACGCCAAAGTCTATTTGACCGGAGCTCTCACACAAGCCGATGAGCTTGATGTTGGCCACAAAGAGGACAATGGGCAAAGTCAGGGTCATGGACCGGTGAATCATTTTTGGCAGCATCCACGCCGCTAAGATAGGGCTCATACAAGATCTTGGTCATAATTGAGCTCAATCTTGCAAAAGCATCAGCTTCCTGCCAGCAGGGCAGGTGAGGGGTTTGATATGTCACATCCAGAGCGATTTCATCTTGCTGGTTTAATGGGCTGGCCTGTCATGCATTCGCGCTCGCCCATTTTGCACAATTATTGGCTCGCCAAATATGGGCTGGCCGGATCTTATCTGCCACTCGCCATTGAGCCCAACGGATTGGCCGTGGCATTGCGCGCTTTGCCTGCGCTTGGCTTTGCAGGCTGCAATCTCACCATTCCGCATAAGGAAGCCGCTCTGCCTTTGGTTGATCATGTCGAGGATCTCGCCAAGACGATTGGTGCGATTAATTGTGTGGTCGTGCGTGCTGATGGATCGCTTGAAGGGCGCAATACCGATGGCTGGGGCTATATAGAATCTATTCGCGAAACCATTCCTGATTGGCGCGCTGATCAAGGCCCCATTGTCATCATAGGTGCTGGGGGTGCGGCGCGGGCTATTCTAGCGACGCTGATCCACAACGGGGCCAAGCAAATCCGCTTGATCAATCGCTCAAAAGATCGCGCACTGGCTTTAGCTGCAGAATTTGGTCCCTCCATCACTGTGGTGGATTGGCCTATGCGCCAAGATGCGCTGGCCGGCGCGGCTTTGCTGATCAACACGACCTCGCAAGGCATGCAGGGGCAACCCGCACTCGATCTTGCCCTTGATCACTTGCCCGCTGACGCCCTTGTTTCAGACATTGTCTATATACCCCGCCAGACCCCGCTTTTGCAGGCAGCCGAGCAGCGCGGCAATCGCATCATCCCCGGGCTTGGCATGTTATTACATCAGGCGCGCCCCTCTTTCGAGGCCTGGTTTGGCATTCTGCCCGAGATCACCCCTGAATTGCGCGCCCGCATTGAAGCAGATCTCTGAAACCTTTCATTAACCACCATAGGCGAAGTTAGATCCATATCATGCCCGCCTTATTTTTGGTGTGTCCTATTAAGGACATGATTGCTTGGCAGTATGATGTGCAGGTTCATGTCTTCACAGGGGAATCAGATGAGCATTCAGTCGCGCCGCCATCTTTCGCGTCGGCATGTCCTGGGAAGCCTAGCGGCCAGTGCCACAGGACTGGTTCTGCCCTCAGCTACCACGCCCGCTCAGGCACAAGATGCGGGCCGCCCGAAGAAATTTACCTCCACCGAATTGGTCGACAATGGCCATCGCTTCTTTGGTTCGATTTCGCGCGGCCTTGCCAAAGTTGTTGAAGAGGCCGGCCACCGCTGGGGCCAGCCCAATGCCTATATTCTGGGCCAAGAGGCGACAGGCGCCTTTTTCGCAGGTTTGCGCTTTGGCGAAGGAACGATGTACACACGCAATGCTGGAGATCGTAAACTCTTCTGGCAGGGCCCCTCCATTGGCTTTGATGCTGGCGGCGATGGCGATCGCACCATGATGCTGGTTTATAATCTGCCGTCAGTGGCTGACATTCATCAGCGCTTTGTCGGTGTGGATGGTTCGGCCTATCTGGTGGCTGGCTTTGCCATGACCGCCTTGACCGCCAATGACATTGTCATTGTGCCCATTCGCTCAGGTGTGGGCGCGCGTTTGGGGATTAATATCAGCTATTTGAAATTCACCGAAACCTCGACTTGGAATCCCTTCTGAGTTCAGCTTGAGCTCTGATCAAAAGCTGATTTTGAATTTGGCCCGGACCATGTCATGGTTCGGGTCTTCTTTATCGGTCTGAGCCTCATGATCGAACAAGCCATGTTGGTTGCCTTAGGCTTTGCACTGTGCGGCCTGTTGGCTATTGCCCTATTGCCCGCCTTTTGGCGCCGCGCCATGCGCCTATCGGCGCGCCGTGTGCAAATGCAAGTGCCATTGTCTTTGGATGAAATTTTGGCCGAGCGAGATTTGCTGCGGGCTGAATTTGCAATTGTGCAGCGCCGTCTGGAGCAAAGGCTCGAGACTTTGGTTACCCGTCAAGCCAAGGATATGAGTGCGCTGGGCCGCAGCCAAGCGCAATTGGCTCTCAGTCAGCAGCAGTATGAAGCAACAGCCAGCCAATTGGCCGAGCGCGATCAGCACTTAGCGCAAGCTCTCGAAAAGCTCGAGGCGCTCAGCACGCAGCTTGCTGAAGTGCAGGCCTTGCGCGA
>CAIVAX010000399.1 GCA_903903935.1 uncultured Hyphomicrobiales bacterium
CCATTCTGGACGCTATGCGCAAAGCTTTTGTTGATATGGCGAAAGACAAGGAATTTGTGGAGGAGCTGAACCAACGTGGCGGCTCGGTCGAATTGCTGAATGGCACAGACACGCAAGCGCTTATCGATAAATTATTCGAAACGCCCGAACCCATTCTAGTTAATGCACGCGCACTGATGAAAGCCTCTCAGCAATGATGTTATGGGAACAAAGCAGAAAGCCGCCAGATAGTTTCTGGCGGCTTTTTTTTTATAGCGGGTCATTGGAATACGAACGAATTCAGACCGGAATCGCCATGGCCTGCTCGAAGGAGCGACGAATACGGGGCGGATCTCGATCGCTCACCCCATCAGGCTTGGCACCATCAATACGCACGCTGATTAACCAGGGGCCGGGCTCTTTTAAGCCCCGCTCGACAAGAAATTCAAAATGCGATTCATCGGCTGCCCAGCGGCTTTGTTTCAGGCCACAGCCTTTGGCAATAGCGACAATATCTGCAACGGAGGAGGTCGTCGTTGGTTGGCCACCGGTTATTTGATAAACGCCATTATCAAAAATGATGATGGCGAGATTTTGCGGATTGCGTTCAGCAACTGTCGAAAGACAACCCAAATACATCAGGATAGAGCCATCACCCTCCAGTGCGAACGTGCGACGATTAGGCTGAGCCAAAGCAACGCCATGCGCAATGGGAACTGCCAGACCCATGCTGCCGAGCATGTAGAAATTCTCGGGCCGATCTCCCGCGCCAAACAGATCAAAATTGGTATAACCAATCCCGCCAATAACGGCTTCTCGCTTATGGAGGCGTGAAATCAGCCGTTTGATCAAATCGGCCCTATGCATCACTTTTGCTTGTGAGCGGTTAATATCAGGATCTCTATTATCCATTACGATCACCTTTTCAGATGCAATGTATTGCCGCCTGTCAGCAGCGGCGAGAGTATGAAGGCCACAGGCCGACGCGTCGTATAAGCCTGAACGAGAGAGCGATCGGCAATAAATTCCAATTCATCAAGGCGTGTGAGATGCATGGTCTCAATGCCTAGCGAATCCAGAACAGGCCGCATGGTTCGGCATACGAGGGATTGACCGATGTTGAACTCTCCCAAAGTGCCGCGCTCTGATATCAGCATGGTCGTTGGCAATTCATAAGGCACGCTGAGCGAGGCCAGAACATTGGCTAAAGTTGCAAAGCCGCTTGATTGCATCATCGCAATGCCACGACGCCCCGCCATGCCGGCGCCCGATATAATGCCAATAGCTTCTTCTTCGCGTGTTGTGGTGAAGGCCGTGAAATAAGTATCCCCATGGACGCGCTCAATCACCGGCTTGAGCACATTGTCGGGAACATAGGTGACCAGATCAATCCTATGCGCTTTCAAGGTGGTGACTATAATTTCATCCCAACGCATTGTTGCCTCTGATTTTGATTCAATCTCTTTTAAACTATGGTCCGTACAGTGACCAGATGCTTTAGCAGGTCTTACCTAAATTCAATCAGGGATGCGGGCATATATTATCAGTCTTAGGTGTGTGTAAACTTCAGTCAATCTATGCTTCTGAGTTGCAATGCAGGCTTGGAAGCCAATCGTTGGCTAAGTACTAGCCTAGTGACTTGTCTTCCAAGTTCTAAAAGCAC
>CAIVAX010000400.1 GCA_903903935.1 uncultured Hyphomicrobiales bacterium
ATAATGATTGATGATGGCAATCAAGGGTGCGGCAAACATCAAGACAACGTAAAGTGGCAGAATATCGAAAAAGCCCAATTGATAGGTCAGTAGCACCGTGCCCAAATGGGCAGGAACCGGATCTTGAAAGGCTGTTGCAGCATTGTTCCATTCGAGCAGATTGGGCGCATCTAGAATCAGAGTTGCAGCAGCGGTAATTGCCAAAGCGAAAGTTGTGATTAAAATTTGCGCCAGATAGATCAGCAGCGCCCGCCCGCCCAGATGCAGCAGCAAGCGCGAAAAGGTGAAGACTTGATATTGGCTACGCACCACCAGCCGCAGCGACCAACCAGCCAAAAAGACGAAAAGTTCGGCGGCATCTGAGATACCAAAATGCCGATAGGTATAGGCCTCGAAGAAAATGCCGGGGATGTGATCAATAAAGATGGTGATCAGGGCAAAGCCGCGCCAGAAATCAATCTCATTGGGCTGGCGCGCGCCGCGGATTTTGGAGGCATCGAGTTTATTGGACGGACGAAATTGTAGCCAGTCTTTCAAGGCCAGCGATCGGCTTTTGGCTAGAAAGCCATTCAATCGAAGGGAATGAGAGTGTTTAAGCAGGGGCAGAGTCATGGCTTTGGGTGTCTGCCTAAAAAGATCCTGCGTCAGACCTAGCTTTGCTGCACTGCAAAATCAACCCCGATATGGCTTTTTTTACTCGAGTCGCACATTTTTGGAAAAATCATAATTCGACTCAAAGCCGGCATCGAAAGACCAGAAGCGCTGATCAGGGTTGAAATCTGACGCCAGAACGCGGGTGAGAAAAGCCTGCTGATCGGCCCAGCCCGCCTCGGCTTGGGCTTTGCGATAGCGCCCGGGCATTGTGTCATTGAGCCAGCCATGGGGAGCACCGCGGTAGAAGTGAATGTCATAGCTTTTGCCATTCGCCTCTAGGGCGTTTCTAAAGCGCGTCACATCCTCGCGCGAGATGATGTGATCATCTGCGCCAAAGGCGCCAAAGACGGGGCAGGGAAGACGGGCAATCATCGCCTCCAAGGTTTCAGGTTGACGCTCGTTAATGGCCCATTCGCGTTTGGAGGCGGCGCCATACCAGATCACGACAGCAGAGATTTTGACATGCGAGGCAAACACAAGGGGATGACGCCCGGTCTGGCAATAACCACCCACGGCAATGCGCGTGAGATCGGCAGAAGGCTCCTTGCTCAGGCTGGCAATTGCGGCATTGAGATAATCAATGGATTCCTGATCGGTCATATCATAGCGCGATTGACCCGCATTCAGCGCTGCCTTGTCGGGATGTTTGAAAAAGAAATCCGGCGCCAAAACAAAAAAGCCATCTTGCGCGCAGCGGCGAGCCAGATCGAGTGTATGCTCAACTAGGCCATAGCGCTCATGCATGAAAATATAGACTGGAAAAGGGCCATTGCCTTTAGGGCGCGCCAGAAAGGCGGGCATGCCATTGGCGCAGTGGATTTGGCTTGTGATCACGTCATGCATGGCGGGGCCCTGTTACACAGTCAATAAAGCAAGGGTTTGGTCGATACTCATCACGCGGCCCATGCGTGGAAAGACACGTTCCATGAAAAATTCATTATTATTGCCGCGGGCTGAATAGCAGCAATCTTTCACCACAACGATGCCATAATCGAGATCGCGCGCCGCAAACACCGTGCTGGCAATGCCCACATCGGTAGAGCCGCCGCAGATGATGATTGTATCAATGCCGCGCACCCGCAATTGCAGATCAAGATCGGTTTGGAAAAACGAATTCCAGCGATGCTTGGGCACGATCACATCGCCGGCTATGGGGGCGACTTCCGGCGCGATTTCTGCAGCATCAGAGTCCTTGTGAAAGCGCGGAGCAATGGGCTTGTCGGCGCCGTCGCCCTGACCCAGATCCATATCTGTATCGGTCAGGCGTGCCACTGTGTCCGAGCCATCGGGCGCATGGGCGCCTGAGGGGTAAAAGCTGGTCATGCCCACTTTGCGGACACCGGCGATCAGGCGCTGCATATTGGGCAGAATATTCCGATCAGCCAGAAACTTGACCTTGGCTGGATCAGCCGGATGCAGATAGCCATTCAAGGCATCGAACATGATCAGGCCCGTTGTTTGGGCTGAAAGGTGGGGATTAAGCCTTGAAACGCGCGCCATGAGAGAGTCCGATGTTGAGAGACATAGCAAATCATAGACGGCTCTGGCTGGCGTTACAATCAGCCCGGCCGAAACTGGGAGGGGGCCAAGCTACACTTGCAAAGTGGCACTTGAAAAGCGGCACTTGCGCTCGTGAGAGGCTGTGCCTAACCTGCAGGATCTGGAGGGGCATGATATGATCAACAAGATGATGAAGCTCTTAGCTAGCCTGTGCATGGGGATTGCAGCTTCGCCTGCCTCAGCCGATGCGATATCTGATTTTTACAAGGATAAGACCCTGACCATTGTCATAGGCGGCAGTCCGGGCGGTGGCTATGATTTATTGGCCCGCACGATGGCGCGTTATATGGGCAATCATATTCCCGGCAAGCCCACGATCATCGTCAAAGGCATGACAGGGGCGGGCGGTATTATCGCCACCAAATATATTTATCAGACAGCGCCCAAAGATGGCAGCACCATTTCGATTGCCAATAGCAATACGCCCTTTGAGCCTTTGTTTGGCACGAAGGAAGCTGATTATGATGCCACCAAATTCAACTATCTGGGCTCACCGGGCAAAGAGACCAGCATTCTGACGGTCTGGCATGAATCGCCCATCAATTCGCTTGAAGATGCGCGCAAGACTGAATTGAAAATGGGCTCATCAGGCAATAATTCGACGCCGAGTTTTTATGGGCGCATGCTCATCGAGACTCTGGGCATTAAGATGAAAATCATTGTTGGCTATCCCGGCCAGAATGATGCTTTGCTGGCGATGGAAAAGGGTGAGCTCGATGGCTATCCCAGCGCCTTTTATAATTCGCTGATGTCGACGCGTCCGACATGGATTGCCGATCGCAAGGTCAAATTGCTCGTTCAATATGGCGCTTCTCCTGAAAAGGCGCTGCCCAATGTGCCCTTTGCGCCGGATCTTGTGACCAATGAGGAAGACAAATTGCTCTGGCAGGCAGCTGTTGCGCCTCTGGCGCTGGGTCGCCCCTTAATGGCGCCGCCCAATGTGCCGCAAGAGCGTCTGGCAGCGCTACGCAAGGCGGTGGAAGAGACATTCGCGGATAAGGAGTTTCTGGCCGAGGCCGATAAGCTGCAATTAGGCGTAGCAGAGCCCATTTCCGGTCAGGAATTGCAAAATATTATTGAGCGCGCTTACAAGACCCCGCCCAAAGTGATAGATCGTCTGCGCAAGATTGCGCAATAATGAGATCTGTCTTTTATCAAACAGCGACATGCTGGAGTGCTCAATGAATGTGAATGTTGCACCTCAATCTGTTTTGACGCAGGGCCTTGCCGCCCCCCAAACGCGCGAGCAAATTCTCGCGCGGGCGGAGGCCATGGTGCCGATTCTGGCGGAACGTTCGCAAGAATGTAATGAATTGCGCCGCGCGCCTGACTCAACTGTTCGTGATTATGTTGATCAGGGTCTGCTGCGTATTTGCCAGCCAGCGCGCTATGGTGGCTATGATCTGGGCTATGATGTGCTGTGTGAAACCATTCAGACCTTGGCGCGCGGCTGTGGTTCGCAAGCCTGGGTGCATATGGTGTTGGCGGATAATCCGCTCAAGCTCGCCGCTTTCTCTCTGGACGCTCAGGATGATGTCTGGGCGAAGGATTCAACGGCGCGTGTCTGTGTCGCGGTGGCCGCCGTTGGTAAAGCCAAGCGCGTCGAAGGCGGGATTGTGTGGAGCGCCGTGCATGGCTTTTCTAGCGGCGTGGATCATGCCGATTGGGTGATCTGCGGCGGCCATATCTATGAGGGCGAAGAAAAACGCGAAGGCGTGTTTGCGCTCATTCCCAAAAGCGATATTCGCATTATCGATGATTGGCATGTCGTGGGGCTAGCGGGCACGGGCTCCAAGAGCTTTGAGGTCAAGCAGGCTTTTGTTCCCGATCATCGCGTGCTGTTGAAGAAAGATTATGACGAGGGCACAGCGCCCGGCCATAAAGCCTATAGCGCGCCAGTAACGCGTTTGCCGCGCGGTGGTGTGTCTGCGGTGAGTTATACCGCGGTGGCTGTGGGCGTGGCCGAGGGCTTTCTCGATAATTATCTGCGCTACACTGGCCCGCGCCGCTCGCGTGGCACAGTGGTGGCCGATGATATGGGCATTCAAATGAGTGCCGGACAATCGGCGGCTGAAATTGAAGCGGCCTCGCGCATGTATCTGGGTGCAATTCGTGAAACCATGCAGGTGCTGGAGCGCGGTGAAGAGATCACCAAGCATATGGGCGTGCAGGGCAAGCGCAATGCGGCCTATGCCTGCCAGCTGGCGATATCGGCAGTCTCGCGTCTCTTCAATGCAGCGGGCGGGCGCGCTTTATATGAAGACAGTGTCTTGCAGCGCCAGTTCCGCGATGTCTATGCGGCCTCGGCTCATCATTCTGTGACATGGGATGGTGCAGCGGCGGCCTATGGGCGGTTTCGCTTGAATGAATATGCCCGCTAATCCTGACTTGAACCAGACAAGGGCTAAGCCAATCGTCTATCGTCGCAGAGGATGAGTGATGAAAGAGTGGATGAAGCAAATCCCCGCCTCTGAATTAAAGACCTATGAGAAAGCGGGCTTTATGGGTGAGGCCCGCATTGGTGAGCGCACTGCTCTCATTGTGGTGGATGTCACTTATGGGTTCACCGGCTCTGAAGGTCTGAGCCTTGACGAGGCGATTGCTGAATTTGGTCCTGCCTGCGGTCCCGTGTCGTGGGAGACCATGCCGCGCATTGCAAAATTGATTGGCCTGTTTCGCGATTTATCACGCCCGGTGATCTTCACCCGCTCGCATATGTATAATAATTTATTTGCCGGCAAAGCGACCAAGAGCACACGCAGCCTTAGTCCCGACCCCAAGTTCAACGATTTCCCGCCGCAGATCCTGCCGCAGGAGAATGAGTGGATTTTGGAAAAAACTCGCGCCAGCGTGTTCTTTCAAACGCCTATGGCCAGCTATCTGGTGCAAAATGGCGTTGATACGGTCGTGCTGTGCGGTGTCTCCACCTCAGGCTGTGTGCGCGCCTCAGTGGTGGATTGCTTTTCGCATGGCTTTAACACCATCGTTGTTGATGATTGCTGTTTTGATCGCTCGCATTTTGCCCATTGTGCCAATCTTTTCGACATGCATGCCAAATATGGCACGGTGGTGTCGCTCAATGAGCTTGAGGGCCTGATGCTGGGTCAGCAAATCAAGCCCTCAGTAAAACAAAGCTGAGATTGGATCTTAGTTCAGATCCCACTCATTGGGCAGATAGCCAGCCGTGCGGCCCTTGCCGACATAATAGATCCACAGTTTGGCGACATGGGGATTGCGCTTAAATTCGCGCGCGAAGGCGGCAATGTCGGGTTCACTCAGCGGGACAACTTTGCCCAATGTGGCGGCCTGATACATGGCCACAGCATTTTCAACAAAATGTACGCAATCAATCAGTAAAGCGGGTACGGATTCGGCTGTGATGATCTGGCCATGGGCGCGAATCTGCATGGCATGATGCGGCCCCAGAGTTTGAGCCACAGCATGTCCCAGTTTGGAATCGCTGACATGCGAGGGATCGGCATGGACTGGAATGCCACTCACCCAGCGGATGGAATGATTTTTCAAAGGCAGCAATTGCACGCCTTCCACCAAGGTAAACACATTGGTGAGGTCATGATGGAAATGGGCAACGGCATTCACATCGGGTCTGGCGCGTAAAATCTCACCATGCAGATAGACTTCAGCGGGTGCGCGTGTGCCCTTGGGGCCTTCAACGATCTTGCCATCATAATCACACACCAAAAGATCGCTGGGCTTAATGCCAGCGCGGCTGACTTCAAACGGCTGGATGAGATAATGATCGGGCCGATTGGGCAGGCGTGAGCTGACATGACCGCTATAGCCCATCAATCCTTCAGCATTCAGGATCAGCGTGCAGGCGGCCACTTGTTCGCGCAGGCGCAGCTCTTCGGGCTGGGCATTGGCAAGCGTTTGATGGGATTGAGTGGTCATGAAGGTCCTCTTGATACTTTACGCGACTAATCAGCGGGCGAATTTCTTATATTTCAGGCGCTGCGGAATAATGGAATCCAGACCGAGGCGACGTTTTTTGTCTTCCTCATAATCTTG
>CAIVAX010000401.1 GCA_903903935.1 uncultured Hyphomicrobiales bacterium
ATGCATTTTGTCTCGGCGCTTGATCGTGTGCCGGGCATGCGCTCGATTCTGGTCCTCTATGAAGGTGTGGCCACAGGTGCGGCGGATGGCTATTGGCGCTTGGCGGAGCGCCCCGCCTCGACGCTTTTGCATCTGGGTCCGGGGCTGTGCAATGGCCTTTCGAATATTCACAATGCGCGCAAGGCGTCCTCTGGCTTTGTGAATATTATTGGTGAGCATGCCAGCTGGCATTTGAAATATGATGCACCTCTAGCCTCCGATATTGAAGGCTTGGCGCGGCCTCTGTCGCATTGGGTTAAGACAGCGCCAAATTCCAAAGCTGTTGCGCCAGAGGCCGTCAATGCCATTTTGGAAGCGCGCAAGGGGCACATCGCCTCGCTTATTCTACCCGGTGATTCCGCATGGGAAGAATCTGCCGGCCCGGCGGCAACGCCGGCCTTGAGCTCTTCGTCCAATCAATTTGGGTCAATTGAGGCTGCTGTTCGTGCACTCACCAGTGGTGAGCCGACAATGCTGGTGATTGGCGGGCGCGCCATTCGCGGGGAAGCCCTCGAATTGGCCGGTCGTATTGCAGGTAAAACAGGCGCGACTCTGGCCACACAATTCTTCAGCTCGCGCATTGAGCGGGGCGCGGGACGTGTGCCGACCTATCGCATTCCTTATTTTGTTGAGCCTGCTTTAAAGGCTTTGGCAGGCTTCAAACATTTCGTCACGGTTGAGACGCGCGAGCCAGTGGCGTTCTTCGCCTATCCCGGCAAGCCCAGTTTGCTCAAGCCGGAGGGCTCACAGGTTCATTCGATCTGCGAGCCATTTGATGATGGTTTGAGTGCATTGCGGGCATTGGCTGATGCGCTTGATGCAAAGCCCTCGCATGCTCTCCATCAGGCACCTGGTGAAAATCTTCTGCCTACAGGGCCGCTTAATCAGCAATCCATTGCGCAGATTTTATGTGCGCTCATTCCAGAGAATGGAATTGTTGTTGATGAATCGATCACAACGGGGCGCGAATCCATCGGCATCACCGCAGGTGCTGCGCCGCATGATTGGCTGCAGAATATGGGCGGCTCGATTGGCTATGGTCTGCCGGTTGCCATTGGTGCAGCTGTGGCCTGTCCGGATCGACGCGTGATCTCCCTCTCCGGGGATGGCTCGGCTATGTATACGATCCAAGCTTTGTGGACACAGGCGCGTGAAAGCCTGAACATTACCACTCTGATCTTTGCCAATAGAGCCTATCAGATTTTGCGGGCTGAATATGCTGGCGTGGGAGCAGGCGTACCCGGCCCTAAGGCGGCCGCAATGATGAGCTTGGAAAATCCCACTATGGATTTTGTGGCTATGTCAAAAAGCATGGGCGTGCCTGCGCGCAGAGCCAGCAATTGTGAAGAGTTGATTGCTGCTTTGCAAGCCAATCTCAAAGAGCCTGGCCCCAATCTGATTGAGGTTGTGCTGTAAGCGCCGCGAACCGCGTAAAGCTCGCTAAAGGGGTCGCGTCAAAAATGATGGATTTGGACGTAAAGCGAACGTCTAAGTCCGCACCTTCAACGCAGCGTCCGCACCTTGGAAAAATAACTAATTAATTCTAGGTACTTAGAAGCGCAAAAAATCAAAATGGTGGTGCACCCAGTCATCCCCATTCGGTCTCTTCTGTGCTGAATTGATTTACAGGGAAAATACAGGGAATTTATCGCAAATGGGCCAGGAACCGTGCAAGGCATTTGGTAATTGGGCCTGCAAAATATGTCTCTTTTCACAAATCCCATTCAAGCTGGCGCCTCGATAACAGGGAATTCATCCCGCCTGATCAGGGAAACCCAAGCCGCAGAACTGGGAATGAAGCCACACCCCGCCAACAGGACTAGCTCAAAATGACTCCTGCGCCTTGGTAAACACTTGGGCCAACAGCTGGGCCAACAGCTGGGCAAAATTTCAATGCAAAAAGAGGTGAATAGAAAAATCATCCATTTACATTTGTAATCAAGATTCATTATTTTTGACTCAATTCTCTTGCGTGGCCCCGGAGTGCGTCTGGACCAAAAATCCAGGTAAAGCCAAGAGGACGAGCGGCCGGCCCCCCGGTGTGGGTAGGGCCGCATTCACCCCGATTTTCGGCGCGAGCCTTGTTGCCCAAGCCTTTCCGGCAAAAGCCACAAGCCTCCTAGCTCGGAGCTGCCCCATCATGGCAACCGCACAACCAAAGTCCCCCAAGCCCCTGCCTAGACACAAGCAGGGCGCTGACCAGAGACCCGATGCCTCCTTGATCTTGCAGGCAAGCCAGATCATTCGCCTCGATCCTCGCCTCCTCAAACCTCATCCCCGCAATGCCAGAACTCATTCAAACAAGCAGATCAGCCAGATCAAAAAGAGCATAAAGGCTTTTGGCTTTTTGACGCCGGTTCTGATTGATCAGGATAATCTCATCATTGCCGGTCATGCCCGAACGCTTGCGGCAAAAGACCTCGGCCTGACAAGCCTGCCCTGCCTGAGGGTTGGACATCTCACCAGCCAAGAAATCCGGGCTTATATGCTGGCCGACAATAAGCTGGCTGAGAATGCAGGTTGGGATCAGGACCTCCTAGCCGATGAAATCCACGAACTCAGCCTGACCCTGCCCGAGATCGATTTTGATGCCATGGGTTTTACCATCGCCGAAACCGATGCTCTGATCGCTGGAATCAAACCCAATGAAGATGGCGATCCAGCTGATGACATTTTGCCACTCGAAAAACAGTGCCCTGCCCGGGTCAACAAAGGCGACCTATGGGGTCTGGGAGAGCATCGTCTGCTGTGTGGTGATTCGCGCGATCAGTCGATGATCGAAGCCCTATTGAACGGCCAGAGAGCCCAAATGGTTTTCACCGACCCA
>CAIVAX010000402.1 GCA_903903935.1 uncultured Hyphomicrobiales bacterium
ACGAGACCGCAGAGGTGAATTCATCATCAGGCACAATATTCATCATCAAGGCCTGACCAGCGGGATTGGTAAAAGCCCGCGCCGATCCCAACACCACAACGATGACATAGAGCGGCCAGACGAAACTCGTCTGGATCAAAGCCACCATAATCGCGGCACAGATGGACATCAGCCCGCATCCCAGAACCAAGATCATGCGCCGATCATACCGATCAGCCGCAGGCCCCGTCAGCAAGGAGAGGGGCAGAGAGGGCAGAAATGTCGCCAAGCCAATCAGCCCCAAAGACAGAGGATCTTGTGTCTGCTCATAGATGAACCAAGCTGTCGCAACGCCCATAATCTGCTGGCTCAGAGTCCATAAAAAGCGTGCCGACACATAAAGCCGATAATCCCGATAACGAAAGGCAGAGCGGCTATTTTTGACCGGCGTTTGCGACATATTTTTCCATTCCCTGCCAGTTTTATGGCCTACCAATTACAATTTACGATATCTTTACAGCCGCAAGCTTCGAGCAACCTTATTAGGCTTTAACGCTTTTGGGTGGTTTTAGACAACTCGACTTTAAGTGGTGCGTGTCAGTTTAGTTGTGTCGGCATACCCCTCGCCGACTTAACCTCAATCCGACTTGCCCCGGGAGACATGTAGGCAACTGCATGTCTCCCTTTGCAAGTCACGCTTTGCAGGTCTCGCTTTGCAAGTCTCCCTTTACAAGTCACGCCTTGTCTTGATCGATTCGGATGAGCGCGCAAGCGGTCACTTCGCATTTGCGTAATCGCACTGTGCGGCCGCTAATTGCGGATATCTTGCAAGAACCATTGCGTGGGGATTTTATGCCCCAGATTAGCAGAGCGCGCCAATTCATAAGCACGGCCTGCTACGGCATAGAATTGCGCACCTTGCAGATTGCCGCGCTCGGACCAAGTGATCTGTTGATCATTCTCACGTCCCTGCGCTGTGCCGGAGAGGATCTCAGCCAAAGTCACCATACGATCTGGCAAAGCTGTGCCATGCGCGCGTTTGCTCGCCTTCTTGGACGCGACACCAGGGCGATAAGCGGCATAGGTGATATATTCATCGCTCACACCAAATTCAGGCCGTCCCTGCGGGGCAGGCGCATCGCCAAAGCGCAGATAGCGATCAACCCGGCTCATGCTCACAGCATCTGGCTGACCGCCACCGCCAATATTGACAATATGGCATCCCGGTTCGAGATATTGGCCATCCAGCACAGGAATGGCAGAGTCCGTTAAGCCCGCAATAATATGCGCGCCGCGATAGACATCTTCCGGCCGATCGCAAATCTGAACCTCGAGTCCATAGGTCTGCGCCATGTCCTCGCCAAAGCGTTCGCGATTGGCTTTGGTCGGGCTGAAAATCTGCAGACGTTTGATGTTGCGCACTTGCGTGAAAGCTTCCATATGCGCGCGCGCCATGCCACCTGAGCCCAGCATGCCAACGACTTCAGCATCACGCCGCGCCATATATTTGACGCCAATGCCACCATCCGCGCCCACGCGCATATGCTGCAAGACGCCATCATTGATGATGGCCAAAGGCTCGCCCGTCTCAATCGAGGTGAGCAGGATCAATCCGCAAAACAGGCCGGGCTGTGTACAATATTTCTCTTCCGTAATCACATCGCCTTTGGTCTGGGTGAAGACAATGTCGGATTTCATCCGAATGGCGAAATAGCCCGAGGTTGAGCCGCCCTCCATCGTGCCCCAGCGATAGAGTTTGGCAGGATCACGAGTGGGAATGGCAATATCAATGCGGGGCCGACACACCGCCTCCCCGCGCGCCAGATTTGTATAGGACTCTTCCAGAGCAGCCATTGTGTCGCGCATCGTCAAAATGCGTTCGACATCCTGATTGTTAATGATCCAAGTCATGCCTTATCCTGCGTGTTTAGGCGTTAAAATCACCAGCCCATCGAGCGCCAGCGCACCCTTGCCCTGCGGCAGAACGACAAAGGGATTCACATCGATGGATTGAATCACATCGCCCAGATCCTGCGCAATCCGCCCCAAAGCGATGAGGGCTTGCACAACAGCCTCCTGATCCAACACAGGTGAGCCGCGATAGCCCTGCAATAAACGCCCCGCATGTGTATGCGCGAGCATGTCTGCAGCTTTTTCTGCGCTGATGGGTGGTATGGCAAAGGCAACATCCTTGATCAATTCAAGCCAGACACCGCCCATGCCGGCCATAACAACCAGACCCACTTCTGGATCACGGTTGAGTCCGAGCACCAATTCGAGATTGCCCTTGATCTGCTGCGCGATGAGCATGCCATCAATGGGCTTTGTGAGACCATGATGCGCCAGATTAGTTTCAATCTGATGCCATGCGTCGCGCACAGATTGCGCTGAGGTGAGATTGAGCATCACCCCGCCAACATCGGATTTATGCAGGATGTGGGCGGCCACAACTTTCATGACGACAGGATAACCCATGGCTTCAGCCGCTGCGATAGCAGCCTCGGGCGATGTGACCAGCTGCTCTTGCGGCATATGAATACCATAAGCGCGCAAGAGGTCTTTTGAGCGGGTTTCATTGAGCGCCACGGGCACTGTGCTGGCGCCAAGGGCCGCGCGCACCAGTGCACAGGCGTGTTCCTGTGCACTGGTTTGCAGCTGCGCGAGAGTGGCTGTGCGGCCCATATGCTCCAGCTCGCTGCGTCTATGCACGGCTTTGATGGCGCGCAAAGCCTTATTGGCCTCTTGCAGAAAGGAGACGTGATTGGCCTCATCGCGCAGAGCACGGCTGTAATCGGTTTGGCTATGACTTGTCAGAGTGACGAAAGAAATAGGTTTGCGCGCTTTGCTGCGCACAAACTCCTCGACCATGCGGATGTATTTTTCGCCGCGCGCGGAACCTGGCTCACGCGGCAGCGCTTCTTGCAGAAGCACCATATCCAAATTGGGATCATCCTGCATGGCTTCAATGCAAGCTAAATAAGTCTCGGCACTCTGCAAGACGCCAAAGCCGCCATCAATGGGATTGCTGACCAATGAGCCAACACCCAGCAGGCTATTCAACCGCTCAATCGTGGCCTCAGCAAGCTTTGGGAACACAAGACCATTGCGCTCGGCCGCATCCAGCAACAGGCCGCGATAAGCGCCTGACAAAGTAATCGCGCCCAAACGCGGGCCAGTGGGCGCCCCAGTATGAGCCAGCAATTCGGTGATCTCGACCGCATCATCCAAGCTTTCCGCGCGGATCACACCCAATTCACCAGTGAGCGCATCAAAGGCTTCAAAGGCGCCAGCCAGCGAGCCCGTATGCGCCATAGCTGCGCTGCGCCCGGCTTCCGATTGGCCCAATTTGATCGCCACCACATATTTGCCTGCATCGCGCGCTAATCGACAGGCCGCCTTGAAGCGCTCCACATCTTTGAGCGCTTCAATATAAACAAGGATAACTTTCAATTCTGGCTGCGTTGCAAAGAAGGAAATATAATCTGCAACACTCAGCCCGGCTTCATTGCCTGAGGTTATCAAATATTCAGCACGAATGCCGCGCTCTTCAAGCGCACCATTGATGAAAATCATCACACCGCCACTCTGCCCGACAAGGGCCACAGGTCCTTGATTGAGTTTGAGCGGGCGATCTTCGGTGAGAGTCACAAAACTGGCTTTGCTGCAAATATTGCCCATGCAATTGGGGCCAGACACGCCAATACCTGTTTCAGCTATGGCGGCGCGCAATTCTATTCCTAGTCTGCTGCCCTCTTCATCAAAGGCTTCGCCAAAGCCAGAGGAAAAGACAGTCGCGCTGCGTGCGCCAGCAGCAGCGCCCTCGCGCAATATCTTAGGCACGGAAGGCGCAGGCACCATGATCACCATGTGATCAGGCGGCTCGG
>CAIVAX010000403.1 GCA_903903935.1 uncultured Hyphomicrobiales bacterium
ATAATTTCTCTCACGCATCTTGTGCCCCTAGGGGTGCCGCAGACTGATGGAACCTTCCATCTGCTTTAACTATAAATCAACTCTTCTTGTGCCAAAGCGAAAAATTAAAACCTTAAGTTGTATATCTTTTTTATCTGCACTCGGCGTCCAATCAGAGTCCCATCGATCCAAATCTTTGCTTTTTTACCAATGAGTTGATTGCAAAACAGAATGATTCTTTGAGGCTGTTTTTGCGCTTTGCTGCGCGCGAGGCTCTCAGCTGACAAAATTAGGCATGCCTACCACGCAGTAGGTTCTGTCGGACCGACGTCCAATGCGCGTGGTGCACTAGGTATAATCACTAAAGTAAGAACTTTATTGCAAGATCGTGATTGCAAGATCGTCACACCAAGATCGTCACACCAAGATCACCGCTGCAAGATCAAAGCTGCAAGATCACCTGTCAACGATTACTCGCTCGCGTGCGCTGTGCCCTGTCCATCCTGAGACAGGCGAGCGAGCCGGTCGAGTGCGCCTTGCAGAATATAGGCAGCGGCCATGCGATCGACGATTTCAGCGCGCTTGGCTCTCGAGACATCCTGTTCGATCAGACTGCGCTGCACAAATGCCGTCGACAATCTCTCATCCCAGAATACGGAGGGCAGATCGGTCAGACGCGCGAGATTATTCAAAAAGGCTTTGGTCGATTGAACGCGTGGTCCCTCCGACCCATCCATATTGAGAGGCAGCCCCATAACGAAGGCCTCCACCCCATGCTTGCGGGCCAGTTCGATCAATCTTTGGGCATCCTGAGTGAATTTAACACGCTGGATGGTTTCCAAAGGTGTCGCTATGCGCCGCTCCACATCTGAAAGGGCCAAGCCAATTGTCTTGGTTCCAAGATCAATGCCGATCAGACGCGCATGACGGGACAGGCGTGCGTGCAATTGGTCAAGTGTGAGAAGATTGGCGCTCATGGCAGGGCGATAGCATGATCGGCGCAGGGTCGCTAGTCTTCTGCCATCCATTGCATCTTGCGCGCAGTGAATGCTATATGCGTGCGAGACGTGTTGATCTTTGGAGTTCCAATGTCGGTTGATCAGGCCAATGTCCGCCGCATCGCTAAGCTGGCCCGCATTGCGGTTCGTGATGATGAATTGCCCCATCTTGCGCAAGAGCTCAATGCTATGCTTGCCTTTGTCGAAGAGCTCTCGGCCGTCGATCTCGACAATTCCGAGCCCATGACCTCTGTCCTGCCGATGAAGATGAAGATGCGCCAAGATGTCGTGTCCGATCATGCCGGCCCAGATGTCATCACCGCCAATGCGCCCATCAGCGAAGATCATTTCTTCTTGGTGCCTAAGGTGATCGAATAGGGATTGCCAGCTTTTGACCATCCCGCAGTGGTTTCTCACATATAGTAGATGAAGATGACAAATCCCGTTGATCTGACATTGGCCCAAGCTCGCGATGCCTTGCAGGCAGGCAAGATCTCCGCCCTCGAGCTGACCAAGGCGCATTTGGCCGCTATGGAAAAGGCCAGCGCCTTAAATTGCTATGTCGCCACCACACCCGATCAAGCACTTTCCATGGCGCAGCGCTCGGATGCGCGATTGGCCAGCAAGGATGCCGGCCCGCTGGAGGGCATACCCTTGGGCATCAAGGATCTCTATGCGACCAAAGGCGTCCATACTCAGGCCTGCAGCCACATTCTCGATGGCTTCAAACCCGATTACGAATCCACCGTCACCTCGCAATTATGGCGTGATGGCGCGATCATGCTGGGCAAGTTGAATATGGATGAGTTCGCTATGGGCTCATCGAACGAGACTTCTTATTATGGACCTGTTGTCTCCCCTTGGCTGCCTAATGGCTGGTCGCAAGATCAGGCGCGCACGGCGCTTGCAGGCGATAAAAAGGGTTTGTTAGTGCCCGGTGGTTCGTCGGGTGGCTCTGCTGCAGCGGTCGCTGCGCGTCTGTGTCTGGGCGCGACTGCGACCGATACAGGTGGCTCCATTCGCCAGCCCGCGGCCTTTACCGGCACCGTTGGCATTAAGCCGACCTATGGGCGCTGTTCGCGCTGGGGCATAGTGGCCTTCGCCTCTTCACTCGATCAAGCCGGTCCTATTGCCCGCACGGTTCAAGATTGCGCCATCATGCTGCGCTCTATGGCCGGACATGATCCGCGCGATGCCACCAGTGTGGATGCGGCTGTGCCAGATTACGAAAAGTCCGTTGGTGCTTCGATCCGCGGCAAAAAGATCGGCATTCCGCGCGAATATCGCATGGAGGGCATGCCCGCTGAGATTGATCGGCTGTGGGACCAGGGCATTGAATGGCTGCGTGCAGCTGGCGCCGAAATCGTCGATATCTCTCTGCCCCATACACGCACGGCTTTGCCGGCTTATTATATTGTCGCACCCGCAGAGGCCTCCTCCAATCTCGCGCGCTATGATGGCGTGCGCTATGGCCTGCGGGTTCCTGGTAAAGACATTACCGATATGTATGAGAAGACCCGCGCCAAAGGCTTCGGCAAGGAAGTGCGCCGTCGCATTATGATCGGCACTTATGTGCTCTCGGCTGGCTATTATGATGCTTATTATGTCCGGGCGCAGAAAATCCGCACCCTCATCAAGCGTGATTTTGAGCTTGCTTACGCCAATGGCGTGGATGCAATCCTCACACCTGCGACACCTTCGGCCGCCTTCGGCATTGGCGAAAAAGGCTCAGCTGATCCGGTTGAAATGTATCTCAACGACGTCTTCACCGTCACCGTGAATATGGCTGGTCTGCCCGGTCTTGCTGTGCCAGCCGGCCTGTCGTCGGGCGGTCTGCCGCTGAGCTTGCAATTGATCGGTCGCCCCTTTGATGAAGAGACTTTGTTCTCCATCGCTCGGGTGATCGAGCAATCGGCCGGACAAATTCAATTGCCAAAGCCCTGGTGGGAATAAGCACACGAACGCAGAGCCTCAACGGGCTCGATCTGGCCTGAAGGTCAGGAGCAACCCGCCCAGCAAGGGGCGAATGAGATTGAACGGACAGTCGCATGAATACGCAGACCAAGTCTTCTGAGGCCAGCAAGTCTTCTGACTCTAGCAAGTCTTCCGAGGCCAGCAAGCCTTCCAAGCTGATCAAGGGCGCTAAGGGCGATTGGGAAATCGTCGTGGGCATGGAGATTCATGCTCAGGTGAGCTCGAACTCCAAACTCTTTTCGGCTGCTTCGACTGAATTTGGCGGCGCACCCAATGCCCATGTGTCTTTGGTGGATGCGGCCATGCCCGGCATGCTGCCAGTGATCAACAGCGAATGCGTCGCACAAGCCATTCGCACCGGTCTTGGTTTGAAGGCACAGATCAATAATAGGTCCGTCTTTGACCGTAAGAATTATTTCTATCCCGATCTGCCGCAGGGCTATCAGATCAGCCAATACAAGCATCCCATCGTGGGTGAGGGCGAAGTTGTGGTGGATGTCACCCCCTCTGAGCAGATCATTGTGGGTATTGAGCGCCTGCATCTCGAACAGGATGCCGGCAAGTCGCTGCATGATCAGTCCCCCACGGATAGCTTTATCGATCTCAATCGCTCCGGCGTCGCGCTGATGGAGATCGTGTCCAAGCCCGACATCCGCTCGGC
>CAIVAX010000404.1 GCA_903903935.1 uncultured Hyphomicrobiales bacterium
CAGAGGCGGGCGTCGAATTTCTTGAAGCATTGCATCCATCTTCACGTCCAGCCCCTGCACAAGCTGATGATAGGGATTGGCGCGATTATCCTCAGCCAAAGCAGACGGGGCGAGAAGAGGACGATGACGTTGAAGATAACCAAGACCAAGACAATGACGCAGATCAATTCGAAAATGAGGACGATTACGAAGAGCAAGACGATTACGAAGAGGAAGACGAGTACGAACCTGGCTTTGATCCGCCGCCTCCAGAACCGCGCCAACACCATGCAAACAGATCACACCACAGACAGGCACCAGAGCCTTTGGCTTCTCCCAAAAGGGCTGTCAGCGCCAAGGCCTTTAGTCCTGAGAGCGAAGCGCCCTCACAGTCTCATAATGTATGGGTTGAGTTGAAGCGGCTCGAATTGGAACATTTAAAGCTCAAGCGCGAAATGTTGGAGCTCAAGACCCAGTTTCTGGCTTTAGTTGGCTAATCTTGACGGCCGCATAAAAGCATGACTCTCTTGATCTTGAGGTCATGTCCATGTCTGTTGAAGATTCATCTGCTTTGCGGCTCTCGGCCAATATATCCATGCTTTTTACCGAAGCGCCGTTTCTGGCGCGCTTTGCGCTTGCCAAAGCTGCTGGCTTTGCAGCGGTGGAATGTCATTTTCCCTATGCGTTTGCTTTGAGTGATCTCGCTGCTTGTTTGCGCGATCACGATCTTGTGCTCAACGGTATTAATACTCCTGCTGGTGATGTGGAGCGCGGCGAATTTGGTTTTGCCTCTGTGCCCGGGCGTGAAGATGATTTTCGTCGATCGTTTGATCAATCACTGGAATGGGCGGTTCGTTTGAAGGTTGCCTCTATCCATTGCATGTGTGGTGTTGTTGCGCCTGAGCAAAGCGCAGAAGCACGGCAGGTCTTTTTGCGTAATATGTCTTATGCCGCACAAGCGGTGAAGGGCATGGCTCTCACCTTGCTGGTCGAGCCCATCAATCAGATTGATAGGCCTGGCTGGTTCTGCTCCAAAAGCGATGAGCTTGTGGCTCTGCTCATCGAATTGGGCGAAGAGCAGGTCAAGCTCATGTTCGATTTTTATCATATCCAGATCAGCGAGGGCGATCTGTTGCGCCGCATGCAGCGGCATTGGGATCATATTGGTCATTTTCAATTTGCCTCTGTGCCAGGGCGCGCCGAGCCAGATGTTGGTGAGATTTCCTATAAGCCGCTTTTTGCTGAAATAGCCCGCCGACACTGGTCGGGCTGGGTGGCAGCCGAATATCGCCCAAAGAGTGCAACCCAAGCGGGCTTGGGCTGGATGCGCACTCTGGTGCCCGTCTAATGTCAGATTCCATTCGCGATCATGCCGCTTTCATTACGGCGCATACGCGCGTTCTTGCGCCCCCGCATGTGCCTGAATTGCGTCTGCATCTGGCCGATGAAGCCACTGAATTATGGATGAAGACCGAAGAGGAGCTCGGAGAAATGGGGCTGCCGCCGCCCTTTTGGGCCTTTGCTTGGGCCGGCGGGCAGGCCTTGGCGCGTTATATTCTCGATCACCCAGACTTGGTGCGCGGCAAGACAATTCTCGATTTTGCCTCTGGCTCAGGCTTAATTGCGATTGCCTGTTGCTTGGCCGGAGCAACAGAGGTGCACGCTTGCGAGATTGATGCTTTTGCGCTCTCGGCGATTGGGCTCAATGCCAAGCACAATCAGGTTGCGATCACGCCACATCTGGGGAATTTGGTTGGACGTGACGAGGGCTGGGATGTCGTGCTGGCGGGCGATGTCTCTTATGAGCAAGACATGGCCTCATCTGTCACAAACTGGCTTGAGTCTTTGCATCAGCGCGGCGCGCTGGTGCTGATTGGTGATCCGGGCCGCACTTATTTGGCGCGTGATCGGCTGATATCTGTGGCTGAGTATCAGATTCAAGTCACACGGGCGCTTGAAGATATGGACATTAAACGCACGCAAGTCTGGCGTTTCGCGCGGCCCTGATCTTCAGATGCCAATGTGTCTGAATTAAGCCGCGGTCCAGCCGCCATCCATAGATATATTTGCACCAGTAATCTGGCTGGCTGCGTCTGAACATAAAAAGACGGTGAGAGCTGCAACCTGATCAACAGTGACAAATTGCTTGGTGGGCTGAGCGGCCAGCAGGACGGTGTTGATCACCTCTTCCTTGGTCATATTTCTGGCTTTCATCGTATCGGGAATTTGCTTTTCGACGAGCGGCGTCCAGACATAGCCGGGTGAAATGCAATTGGAGGTAATGCCAAAGCTGGCCAGTTCCAACGCGATTGTTTTGTTCAGTCCGGCCAGCCCATGTTTGGCGGTGACATAAGCGGATTTGAAGGGCGAAGCGACCAGCGAATGGGCTGAGGCTGTGTTGATGATGCGGCCCCATTTGCGGGCTTTCATGCCCGGCGTAGCAGCGCGGATGGTATGAAAGGCCGAGGAGAGATTGATGGCAATAATCTGATCCCATTTCTCGGGGGGGAAATCTTCCACTGGCGCGACATGCTGAATGCCTGCATTGTTCACCAATATATCGACGGCGCCCAATTGGTCCTGCGCTGTCGCGATCATTTGGGTGATTTCGGCGGGCTTGCTCATATCCGCGCCATGATAGAGGGCGCGCACGCCAAAATCCTGTTCGATGGCTGCGCGCGTGGCCTCAATCTCCTGCGCTGGACCAAAGCCATTGATCATGACATTGGCGCCTTCCTTGGCCAAAGCTCGGGCAATGGCTAGGCCAATGCCACTTGTTGAACCGGTGATGACAGCTGAACGAGATGTGAGGGTCATGGTCTGGCTCTTTGCTCTGGGTCTTGGCTCTGGCTGTTGGGTCTGGAAAATTGGCAGTTCGAATGGAACTGAGTATAATGCAGTGCACAAAAAAGGCGATGGGTAAGTCGCCAATGACGGTCGAATTCCTGCGCTGAGCAAGCTATAAGAAGATATGATTCAGTCTCTCTCGACGTCCCGCGCCAAATCGGCGGGGGCCAAAGCCCCTAAAGCCAAAACTGGCCCGTCCATCGAGGCCAAGGGGCATGATCATGCACATGATCACGCTCATGGCTCCTCGCATGGTCATGTCCATGCGTCTTTGACGCCAGGGCGGCGGCGGATTTTGGATATTCTTGAAGAGGCGGGTCAGCCGCTGGGTGCTTATGAAATGATTGATCGCATTGCGGCGGTCAATGGCAAGCGCCCGGCGCCGATTTCAATCTATCGCGCGTTGGATTTTCTCGTCGATCAGGGCCTTGTGCATCGTCTGGCCTCGCGCAATGCCTTTATGGCCTGCGGTCAGGCTCATCAGGCGCATGAGATGGTTGCCTTTCTCATCTGTGATGTGTGCGGCTTGGTGAGTGAAGCGGCCTCACAACCCATGCGCAAAAGTTTGACGGCTTTGGCGCAGAAGATTGGCTTTTCTGCCCGTGATCAGATTATTGAAGTGACGGGGCGCTGTGCCGCCTGTCAGGGCGCAGATCCATTGTCAGAGGGAGTTTAAACGCATGAGCCTGTCCACTCTCTCTCCCTCCATTCTTGCGCCCGGTGATGTGCAAATTGCCGCGCCGCGCCCGCGCCATCACACCATTGGGGTGCGTGTGGGTGATGGCCTTGCGGCGGTGATGATTGGCGGTGGTGCTCCCATTCGTGTGCAATCCATGACGAATACGGATAGTGCGGATGTCGAGTCGACCTATCGGCAGGTGTCCGAGCTTGCTGAGGCGGGATCAGAGCTGGTTCGCATCACTGTGGATCGCGAAGAGGCAGCGATTGCGGTTCCCAAAATCAAAGAGCGCCTTACAAAGGCACGCATTCATGTGCCGCTGGTGGGGGATTTTCATTATATCGGCCATAAATTGTTGGCCGATCATCCTGACTGCGCACAGGCCTTGGATAAATATCGCATCAATCCGGGCAATGTTGGGTTCAAGGATAAGAAAGACCGGCAGTTTGCTGCGATTGTTGAGCTGGCCATTGAGCATGGCAAGGCGGTGCGTATTGGCGCCAATTGGGGCTCGCTTGATCAGGACTTGCTCACGCAATTGATGGATCAAAATGCCCAATCGCCAAATCCCATTGAAGCGCGCGCGGTGATGCGGGAGGCCATGGTGCGCTCGGCGCTATTGTCGGCGCAGCGCGCCGAGGAGATTGGTCTGGCGCGTGATCGCATTATTCTCTCGGCCAAAGTGTCTGGTGTGCAGGATCTCATTGAGGTCTATCGCATGCTCGCCCGGCGCACCAATCATGCGTTGCATTTGGGTTTGACCGAAGCCGGCATGGGATCAAAGGGAATTGTGGCCTCTTCTGCGGCGATTGGAATTTTATTGCAGGAGGGCATTGGCGATACGATCCGCGCCTCTCTCACGCCAGAGCCGGGCGGAGATCGCACGCTTGAAGTGCGCGTGTCGCAAGAAATTTTGCAAACGATGGGCTTTCGCACCTTTGTGCCGCAAGTGGCGGCTTGCCCGGGCTGTGGACGCACGACATCGACCGTCTTTCAGGAATTGGCGCGCGATATTCAAACTTATATTCGCGATGAAATGCCTAAATGGCGACGCTCCCATCCTGGTGTTGAAACACTGAATGTGGCTGTGATGGGCTGTATTGTGAATGGTCCGGGCGAATCCAAACATGCTGATATCGGCATTTCACTGCCGGGCACTGGCGAGGCACCCGCTGCGCCTGTGTTTATTGATGGTCAAAAGGCAATGACCTTACG
>CAIVAX010000405.1 GCA_903903935.1 uncultured Hyphomicrobiales bacterium
ACATTCTCTTGCCGCAGCGACAACCTTATCCATGGCTCTGCCAACCAGCACCACGGAGCGGCCCGCTTCTTGTGCAGCCACAGCCACAGCTTTAATGCGCGCAACATTGGAAGCAAAAGTGGTGACCACCACGCGCCCTGTGGACTCGAGAATGATCTCGCGCAGAGTTTTGGCAACATCCCCTTCGGAGGGGGAGATTCCCTCGCGCAGAATATTGGTGGAATCACTGATCAGCGCCAGCACACCTTCTTCACCAATTTGGCGCAGACGTGTTTCATCCGTCTTGGCGCCGACAATGGGATCGGGATCCAATTTCCAATCGCCCGTATGCAGCACTGTGCCAAGAGGTGTGCGAATGGCCAGCGCACAGCTCTCAGGAATCGAATGCGCCATAGAGATGAATTCAATATCAAAGGGGCCAAGCTGCAGATGCTCGCCTTGCGCAATGGGATGCAGCGGCACATTGGGGGCACCTGCCTCACCCAGACGGCGCGCCTCGAGCAACAATGTGGCAAAGCGCGTGGCATAGACGGGACAATCCAAGCGCGGCCATAAATGCGAAATCGCGCCGATATGATCCTCATGCGCATGGGTGATGATGAGGCCGAGCAAATCTTTGCGAATGGATTTGAGAAAGCCAATATCGGGCAGAATAAGTTCTATGCCCGGCAGATCAGGCCCGGCAAAGCCAACGCCCAAATCAACCAAAATCCATTTTCGTTTGGCTTTGGGGCCAAAGCCGTAAAGCGCGGCATTCATGCCGATTTCGCCCAGCCCACCGAGGGGCGCGAACACCAATTCATCCTTACCTGACATCATCCACTCATTCTGGTTTGATCTGTGCTGGCCTGATGTGTGAGGGTATGATGACCGGGCAGGAAGACGTCGCCAGCATCAATGCTGCGCTCGCCCTGTGCCAGCGCCATGACCAAACGACCCTGCATGTCTATCGTCCGAAAAACCCCATCCAGCATTTCTGAACCAACTGAAACACGGATTGGCCCTCCAAGGCCAGCGGCATGTGCAAGCCAGGCTGATCTGACCTGAGGAAAACCTTCTCCGCGCGCCCATGTATCGAGCCAGCATAAGAAATAATGACTGAGCGCCTCCAACACATCTTGCGCGCTACAGGCCAGTCCTAAAGCATTGAGATCACTTGCTGCATAAGCAAGATTGTGCGGATGTGAGGTGCAATTGACCCCAAATCCCAGCACGCAGGCCAAACGGCCATCTGCCAAACGGGCGGCTTCGAGCAAAATACCAGCAAGCTTGGCGCCATTGATCACCAGATCATTGGGCCATTTGATGCCCAAAGCCTGATCATGATGAAGCAAGGGATGCAGCGCTTCAAACAAGGATAATCCCGCAACAAAGCCAAGTTGTGGAGCTTGCGCAATGGGTGCAGGATCAATCAATAAAAGGCTGGCATAGAGATTACCCGGCGGCGAGACCCAATGACGTTGATGACGTCCCCTGCCCCCGCTTTGCTCTTTGGCGACGATCCAATGGCGACCCGCATCACCTGCATGAGCAAGTCGCATGGCTTCATCATTGGTGGAGGCCACGCTGTCCAAACACGTCAGGCGATAGCCTGCTGAAGCAGCCGAGTGAGCTAGATGCACGTGCGGATCTTGCGCATCAAAAGAGCGATTTAGCAGCATTGTCTGCCGCCACAGCCAAGGGACCGGGATAGGCCCAATAGAAAAGAACCAAGAGGCCGCAGAGCACCATCACCCCTGTCACTTCACGGCTGACAGGATCAAAATTTGCCGCCGGCTCATCGAGATAAATCACTTTGACGATGCGCAGATAATAGAAACAGGCGACCACGCTGGTGAGCATGCCGATGACTGCGAGGGGATAGAGACCTGCATCAATGGCCGCGAGAAAGACCGACCATTTAGCGAAAAAGCCTGCCAAAGGCGGAATGCCCGCCAGCGAGAGCATCATCATCGACAGAAAGAAGCCCAGCATTTTGCGCGTGCGCGACAGACCGGCGAGATCGGCAATGTTTTCGACATAGCGGCCATTCACCCGCATGGAGAGAATGGCGGCAAAAGTGCCCAAGGTCATCACCAGATAAATGGCAAGATAGACCAGAATGCCCGTCACGCCCTTTTGTG
>CAIVAX010000406.1 GCA_903903935.1 uncultured Hyphomicrobiales bacterium
AGCTTGAGAATGATGTTCTCGACATCTTCACCGACATAACCCGCTTCGGTCAATGTCGTGGCATCAGCCATTGTAAAGGGCACATCGAGAATACGCGCCAAAGTCTGCGCCAACAAAGTTTTTCCTGAGCCTGTAGGGCCAATCAGCAAAATGTTGGATTTGGCCAATTCGACATCATTATTCTTCGTCGCATGATTGAGACGCTTGTAATGATTATGCACAGCCACGGAGAGAACGCGTTTGGCCTGCGGCTGACCGATGACATAATCATCGAGCACCTTGCAGATTTCGCGGGGAGTGGGGATCCCTTCCTTGGATTTGACCAGCGAAGATTTATTCTCTTCGCGGATGATATCCATGCAAAGTTCAACGCATTCATCACAGATGAACACTGTGGGTCCGGCAATCAGTTTGCGGACCTCGTGCTGACTCTTTCCACAGAAGGAGCAGTAAAGCGTGTTCTTGGAATCGCCACTGCCGACCTTGCTCATATCATTCTCCGTCAGGGCAAATCTCCTGTCATCAGGAGGTGCCAGTTTAAGGATATAGGTTCCAGCCTAACAAAAAGTAGATCTAGGATGAAATCCATTCAAATCCCTCTGGAACCAAATTGCAACACAATCCCTTTGGCGTTTCCATTCAGGCTTAATTTGCCTGATCTGGATTTGGGCGCGGACTTTGTCGCAATTAAGACCAGATCATCCGAATAAACCAAGGCTGGACCCAATCGCCAGCCCCTCATCTTAAGTCTGGACGAAATCAGCGGGCCTCGACCAGCTCGTCCGGGCGCTTCTCAAGTACCTGATCTACAATGCCAAAGGCTTTGGCCTCTTCAGCGCTCATGAAATGATCACGATCGAGCGTGCGCTCAATGGTCTCATAATCACGGCCCGTATGTTTGACATAGACATCGTTCAGACGCCGTTTGATTTTCAGAATATCCTCGGCATGTCGCTGAATATCAGAGGCTTGGCCCTGGAAGCCGCCGGAGGGTTGATGCACCATCACGCGCGAATTAGGCAAGCAGAAGCGCATGTCCTTTTCACCGGCGGTGAGCAACAAAGAGCCCATAGAGGCGGCCTGACCAATGCACAGGGTCGAGACCTTGGGCTTGATGAATTGCATGGTGTCATAAATCGACATGCCAGCCGTCACCACGCCGCCAGGCGAGTTGATATAGAGGAAGATCTCTTTTTTGGGATTATCTGCCTCAAGATAGAGCAGCTGGGCGACCACGAGCGTCGCCATCTGATCTTCAATGGGGCCAGCCAGAAAAATAATCCGCTCTTTGAGCAGACGGGAGAAAATATCATAACGATAAGAGCCGCGGGAGGTGACCTCCTCGACGCTGGGAATCACAAAGCTATTATAAAGATCGACCGGGTCGCGCATGAGGCTCTCTGATGAATGAGGGGCGGGAGAATCACCCGCACCCTTAAGATAATGACAGAAACGCCCGGCGCAATGGCCGGGCGTTCATGTGATGAACAGATGATTTATTCTCAGGCCTTTTCAGGCTCATCAGCCTTAAAGAGCTCATCCTTGGAAACGCTCTTATCGGTGACTTTGGCCTGCGAGAGGATGTGGTCGACGACTTTTTCCTCATAGATGGGCGCTCTAATCTGCGCCACAGCCTCAGGATTCTTCTGGAAATAGTCCCAAACGGCCTTTTCCTGACCGGGGAATTGGCGGGCCCGCTCGACGACGCCCTGGCTGATTTCCTCATCGAGAACCTTCACGCCAGCCTTTTCGCCCACTTCGGCCAGCACCAAGCCCAGACGAACACGGCGCTCGGCAAT
>CAIVAX010000407.1 GCA_903903935.1 uncultured Hyphomicrobiales bacterium
AGTTTGGATCGCACGGATGCGCTGAGCTATTATCAGCGCTTCTATACGCCCACCAATGCCATTCTCATTGTCGCGGGTGACATTGATGCTGATCAGGTGCGCCAATTAGCCGAGACCACTTACGGTCAGATTCCTGCTCGTGCACAGCAGCCTGTGCGCAATCGCCCGCAAGAGCCAGAGTCACGCGCCCATCGCATTGTCTCACTAAGTGATGAGAAGGTGGAGCAACCCAGCCATCAGCGTGTCTATCTCGTGCCCTCTTATCGCACAGCGCAAAAGGGCGAAGCAGAAGCGCTTGAGCTGCTCTCTCATCTTCTGGGTGGCGGCCAGACAAGCCTGATGTACAAAAAACTCGTCGTCGAAAGCAAACGCGCTGTGATGGCGGGTTGTTATTATATGGGCACATCGCTCGATCAGACCCGCTTCTGGGTCTATTCCGTCCCCGCCGAAGGTGTGAGCTTGGAAGAGCTGGATGGCGATGTGATTGGCGTGATTGCTCAACTCATCGAGACCGGCATTGACGAGGCGGATCTGGCGCGCGCAAAGACACGCCTGATTGCCGATGCTGTCTATGCCCAAGACAGCCAGACCTCGCTGGCGCGTTGGTATGGCGCGTCATTGACGACAGGCTCAACAATTGCGGATATTCGCGAATGGCCTGATCGCATTGATGCGGTGAGTGCCGAAGACATTCGGCAGGCAGCCAAAAAATGGCTGGATACGAAACGCTCTGTTTTGGGCCTGCTGAAACCTGAAGAAGGCGCTGCTCAGGACGCTTGATCCTGAGCCGCCTCATCTTGCGAGGCGTGATCAGATCACGCCACCAATGGGACCCTTGTGATCCCAATTCAGAATTAATGGAAACGCCATGACCGCCTTGCCTATTGCGACAATTGCACCTGCTGCATCCTATGCTTCTCGCGTGCAGAAAATCATCACTCCTGCCGGGCTGGAATGCTGGCTGGTCGAAGATTATGCCGTGCCGCTGGTTGCCTTTGATTTTGCGTTTCGGGGCGGCAATACGCAAGATCCCAACGGGCGCGAAGGCGCAACGAGCATGCTGGCGGGCCTGCTTGATGAGGGCGCAGGTGATATGGATGCCGATGCTTTTCATCGCGCGCTGGATGATAAAGCCGTTGAAATTTCTTTCTCTGCCGATCGCGATTTGTTTGGCGGCCGGTTGAAGACTTTAACCCGCCATATTGATGCTGCCTTTGATCTTTTGCGCTTGAGCGTGAATGAAGCGCGGCTTGATGAGGATGCGATTGAGCGCGTGCGCAGCCAGATGATTGCCGGTCTCAAGCGCGAGGCTAAAGATCCAGATGCGATGGTCGGCAAGGCTTTTCGTGAAATGGCTTTTCCCGGCCATGCCTATGGTCGCCCTGGGCGCGGCACAATGGAGAGCGTGCCGATGATCACGCGTGATGATCTGATTGGCCTGCGCGGCTCGATCATGGCGCGCGACAGTCTCAAGATTGCCGCTGTGGGCGCCATTGATGCCAAACATCTTGCCAGCCTGATTGATCATGTGTTTGCCGATCTGCCGGCCACAGGCAAGCTGGTTGCCATTCCCGATGTCACGCTGTCCCATCAAGGTGAGCGGCACATCATTGATGTGGATGTGCCGCAATCGACAATTCGCTTTGCTCTGCCGGGCCTAGCGCGCAAAGATCCCGATTTCATGATTGCCACTGTGGTCAATCATATTTTAGGCGGCGGCGTTTTCTCCGCGCGTCTGTTCAAGGAAGTGCGCGAGAAGCGCGGCTTGGCTTATTCGGTTTATTCTTCCCTCGCGAATTTCAAACATGCCGCTTTATTCTCAGGTGGCACCTCGACCAAGAATGAGCGCGTGGCAGAATCTTTGAGTGTGATCGAAGAGGAAATTGCCAAAATGGCGGCCGAGGGGCCGACAGCGGATGAACTCGACAAAGCGAAAAAATATCTCACTGGCTCTTATGCGCTGCGTTTCGACACATCGACAAAAATCTGCGAGCAATTGGTGCATTTGCAAACAGAGGGATTTGCAGTGGACTATCTTGATGAGCGCAACGGGCTCATTCAGGCTGTGACACTTGAGCAAACACAACGCGTTGCCAAACGATTGTTCGATGGCAAAAAGCTGCTTGTCACCATTGCCGGGCGCCCGGAAGGGCTGTGAGTCTCATCACCCTCAAATAAAAACCGCCGGAGGCTGATCAGCGTCCGGCGGTTTTTTCATGCGCTGATCGTGAGATTAGCGGCAGCCTTCCTTCTTCGACTCCTTGTTTTCAAGAACGAAGGGGCCGAGTTTCTCATTGGCATAATTGACATAGCTGTGATCGATCACGCGCTCGGCGGGAAAGACCTGCGAGGTGAATTTATTTTTCACATACCATTCTTGCATGTCCATAATGCTCGCCACATTGATCTGGCCATCGGCTGAGCGTGTATTCCAGAAGGCTTTGTCGAAGAAGGCTGGATCGCGATTGATGCCGGCCTTTACGAGCAGTTCAATCATCTCCTTGCGGATCGAGCCATCATGATAGGCTTGGCAATAATCGCGCACGCCGCGCTGATAAGCGAGGAAGAAATTCTTCGCCGCTTCGGGGTTCTTCTTGGCCCAATCCGAGTTGAGGGAGGTCACCGCAATCGTAATGGGGGATGGCTTAACCACTTCATCTGCGCTGATATAGGGCAGAGCTATGCCCTTTTGCGGAAATTCGCTGGTCCAAGTGGGGATCACAAGACCCGCATCAATCGCTTTATTGGCAAAGGCGACGGCATATTGCGGGAAGGGGAAGATCTTCACGTCAATATCAGCAATGGTGAGACCATGCGGCTCAAGCATTTTGCCCAATTCATAGGTTGAGACAGAG
>CAIVAX010000408.1 GCA_903903935.1 uncultured Hyphomicrobiales bacterium
ATCCGCATGTTTGAGAATGGGATGCTGCGCATCATAGGCAAAGCTTAAGTCCGAGAGTTGAAATAAAATCTCGCTCATGATGCAGCCCGTGCCCATTCGAGCGTGAGCAGACCGAGGGCGCAGGAGGCCATCACAACCGCAAAGATCAAGTCGGCTTGCGAGAGGGGGCGCTCTTGGGTGAGCGATGGGAATTTGCCCTGAAAACCGCGACAGAGCATAGCAGCGACAATGCGCTCCGAGCGCTCGAGACTTTTGATCATCAGCATGCCAAATAAATAGCCCAAACTCTTCCAGCTGTGCATGGAAAAGCGCATTTGAAAGCCGCGTGTCTGCATAGCTTGGCGCAGGCGGCGATATTCCTGCCGCATCACGTCAATATAGCGCAGGGTGAACAGAAAGAGATGGATGAATTTATCGGGCACATGAAGCCGCTGCATGGCTTGACCAAGCTCGCCAGCCTCCAGCGTGCCCGGCAGCGCCAGAATGAGCAGCATAATGGCATTGGATTGCGCGAGCAGACTGAGGGCGCGCGCCAGCCCCTCATAAGAGGCCGCAAAGCCAGCGATGGAGAAGAGCGTTTCGCCCTCGATTGAAAAAGGCAGAAATAGCAAAACCAAAATCATAAAGCCTTCGAGCGAGGCCATGCGGCGCAGGGTCTGCGCTGTGTTGAGACCAGCCAGAGCGGCCGCTAAACAGGAAAGCAACAAGGCACAGAGCAAAGCTATGGGATGATGCAAAGTGAGAATCACCACAGCCAAAGCAAAGCAAGCGATCAAGCGGATATGCGCCTGAATTGTACCCATCCAAGGTTTGGACAGTCCTTCAGGGCTTGGCTGATGAGCAAAGCCTGGCTCTGCATGGAGATGCGTGGGATCAGTGGCGCGACCATTCATGATTTGGTCTGCTTGATGTTAGAAGATGTTTTGCGACCCTTTGCACTCGTCAAAGCATAGGCAAGACCTGCCAGTCCGATGATATAGCCCAATCCGCCCAATATATCATGCAGCCAAATCTGCTCTTGCCAGGCATCCATTTGCTCGCGCAAGGGACGCAATTGGCGCGCGAGAGCTGTTTCTATTTGTTGCTGGAGATCGGGCGTTATATTGGCAGCGCTCTCCATTGGTGGTGTGGGGATCACCACAGGGGCAGCCGCGTTTTGCGCATTTGCACTTGGCAGAGTGGGGGGCAAATCAACTGCGGCAATGATTGTGCTCGCCTCATGCCCATCGCCCGCATCAATATGAATGGTCAGGCGACTGCGTTGATCTGCGGTAAAGTCAAACTCGCCCTGCTCATTGGTTTGCAGTGTTGCAGCTTGGCTGCCATCTTCTCTGGTGATGGTAACACGTGCATTTTGTGCCCGTCCGCCGGGGACAAAATAAGCATAGCCGCTCACTTTGGCGCCGATCGCAGTGGCGAATGTTTTCAGCTTATGGGCTTTGGCAGGGGTGGCGGTGAAGAGTGGCGCTGCGACTAAACATGCCGTGATGAACAGAGCTGACAGGGCGTGAAGAGGTGTAAGATATTTGTGCTCAGACATAAGCCTTGCCTTGTTCGTCCTCTTGCACATGATCGAGATGTAGCTCTTGTCCCTGATCTGTCTCCAAAGCCTCTGGCTTGACCCGCAAGAGCAGCGCAATGGCCGCAGCAGTGAACACAGTCTCAATCAGCATAATCGGCAGATGGGCGAAAACGACCAATTGCGCTGCGCTGGCAAATTCTTTGCCTGAAAGGGCCAGAGAGGTCGCAACCAAAACTGCCGTTAGGCCCACGCCCAAAAAGCCACAGGCGCCCGCCGTTGCTATGATGATTTTAGGATGCTGCGATCTGCGGCTGAGTTGAAACAGGCCATGACAGAGCAAAGCGGGCACAGCCAGATTGAACGTATTGACGCCCAGCACAATGATCCCGCCAAATCCAAACAATAGGGCTTGCAGCAAAAGGCCGACTAATATGGCGGGAACGGCAACCCAGCCCAGCACAATGCCGATCAACCCATTGAGCATAAGATGGACAGAGGTTGGCCCAACAGGAAAATGCACCAAAGCGGCAACAAAAAAAGTTGCTGAGAGCACCGCCGTGCGAGGGATCGCCACAGGGTCGAGTTTTTTGAGGCCGTAAGCACAGCCCGCAAGCGTGGTCACAATCCCGCCGGCCAGAACGGGCCAAGAGATCACACCATCTGGAATGTGAGCCATTATTACTCCGCAAATTCAGATAGATGGACAGTTAAGGCAATTTCATAAAATGATCATACACAATTGCGGGCAGGGGATGCAAATGCTTATGGTTATTTCAGGTCTATGGTTTTCACCCATAGTGTGCCGCCAATCTCCGCTTTGGCAGTTTGCCCATCGGGAGCTTTGATTTGGCCGTCCGTGACGACATTAAAGCCCCACCAGCCTGCTCGTGGCATGGCATAGGCAAAGGTTCCATTTTGATCAGCCTTGATCACTTGAGTTGAATAGGGATCGGCGGGGATTTTGATCCCTGCATCATTGATCCATTCTACTTCAACACGAGCAAAGGGCAGGGGCTTGCCGTCTTTGAGCGCAATGGCGCGAAATAGATTGCCGGTCCACAGGCCATAGGGACGCGTCAGGGGTTGGATTTCGACGGGCGCGCCAATCAGCCTATCCCAATCCTCACCTGCGCCAAAATCGACGATCACTTTGGTGTGATGGACGAGATAATGCTTTTCTGCCGCGTCCCAATAGGGCGCTGGCTGGAGATAGAAGATCGCATCGCCCGGCGCGACAAATTTAAAGTCGGCGGAAAAGGCCTTTTTGCCTGCCACAAGTTGAGGCTGCAGGGCCGGGCGCAGATCGGTCTTTTTACCATTGAGAGAGACGAAAAATTGTTCGGGCTGGCCCATATCCATGGTCGGCCCGCCCTCAACAGGATGGGTGAAGAGCAAAGAGAGGCTGACCTTGTGATCGCCGTCATCGGGAACAATGTCCGTGGAGGGGATCAATTCCTGAAAATGCGCCTGCGCTGGAGTGAGAGTCAGGCTTGTGAGGGCCAGACTCGAGACAATAAGACTGAACAGCGCAAGGGCCCAGCTTTGGCCAGTTCTGAAAAGAGCCATGAGAGTTCCGTTTGTATGATGAAATCATCAAATCATCATACAAAGGCTATGTCAATTCTGCTATTCGGCCGCCAAGGGTGCGGGGCTTTTGATCTGCTGCAACAGGGCCTGTCCATTGGCATAGAGAATGGCGGTCTTAGCGCTCTGCGGAATGCGGGCCTGTTCAATCGCTTTGTTCGACCAATCCATGCCAAAGCCTGTGCCGTCTGATCCATAGACGATGCGCTCTGCGCCATAGACATCCATCGCCAGCTCAATCGATTTGGGGCCAAGCGAATTGCAATCAACAATCACGCGACCGGCGCGGAT
>CAIVAX010000409.1 GCA_903903935.1 uncultured Hyphomicrobiales bacterium
ACTGCGTGCACACCCCAGACAAGCGCCAATCGGCGCGCTGTAATGGGATTGGGTGTCAAAGCCAAAATTGGTGACTTTGGCCGCTCGCGCGCGATCCGAAACGCTGTCGAGCCTGAGGATGTCCAAGCGACAATCGCTTTGAGATCGAGCGTTTCAGCCACATCGCGCGTGGCTGCGGCAATGGCATCCGCGCCCGTTTCTTCTGGGCTCGCGCGCTGCGCATTGATGATGGAGCGATAGATCGGATCTTGCTCAACCTCTTCAGCAATGCGGTTCATCACCCGCACAGACTCAAGAGGATATTGCCCTGCAGCACTTTCTGCTGACAACATCACCGCATCAGCGCCTTCAAACACCGCCGTTGCCACATCCGAAACTTCGGCGCGCGTGGGCACAGGCGCTGAAATCATCGATTCCAACATTTGTGTCGCCACCACCACCGGCTTACCCATGCGGCGGGCCGCGCGCGTGATGCGCTTTTGCAAGCCGGGCACTTTCTCAAGCGGCATTTCAACACCCAAATCACCGCGCGCCACCATCAGCGCATCAGAAATTTCGATGATCTCATCGAGCCGAGTTATGGCTTGCGGCTTTTCAATCTTGGCCAGCACCAAAGCGCGCCCGCGCGCTGACTTCTTCACTTCGGCAATATCTTCAGGGCGCTGCACAAAGGACACAGCAATCCAATCAATGCCCGCATGCAGCGCCGCCTCAAGATCCGTGCGATCCTTAGCCGTCATCGCCGAGACAGGAATATCTGTATCAGGCAGGCTCACGCCTTTGCGATTAGAAATGCGTCCGCCAACATCAACGCGGCAGTGGGCGAAAGTCGGGCTGGCTTTTGTCACATGCAGCGCAATCTTGCCATCATCGATGAGAATCTTATGGCCGGGAGCCAAAGCTTTGAGAATCTCTGGATGCGGCAGATAGACACGCTGCGCATCACCCGGCGTCTTGTCTGAATCAAGACTGAAGGCATCGCCTTTTTTAAGATCAACGCCCCCTTCGAGGAACTCCCCCACTCTGAGCTTGGGGCCCTGCAGGTCAACCAGAATGCCAATGGGCCGGTGCTTTTCTTTCTCAATCGCGCGCAGCATTTTCACACGCGCATGCAAATCCTCATGCGTGCCATGGCTCATATTAATGCGAAAGACATCCACGCCGGCATCAAAGAGTGCCGCAATGGTTTGGTGATCCTGCGAAGCTGGACCCAGAGTTGCAATGATCTTCACACGCCGCAATCGTCTCATCTCAAATTCCTTGTCATGTCATTATTGCGGCGGTGGCTGATTGGCATCCGTTAATTGAACGGTCCAATTTTTGGCATCTTTTCCAGTATCCACTTCAAAGAAGCCGGTGCGATCAAATCCGCGCACGAGACAATTTTCGCGCCCCTCAATACGAAATTCGCGGTCACGTGAACACATAAAGGCCTTGCCGCGCCATTCGCCACCGCGCTCATCCATGCCATAGACATAATAATATTGCGCCGCTAAAGGCCCGCGCAAAAGCGTCTCACAAGCCCCGCTCTTCAGATTCCACCAGCCCTCGGTGACCCAGGTCTGTCCATCCGTATAGGAAATGGCAAGGCTGACACGGCTGGACGAATTATTGCACAACCGAAAATCAGCCCATGCCACATCCGCAGATGAGAGCAAGGTCAGACCCGCCAGACATGCCAAGCCCCACATACGTGCCCAAGGCATCATCAATCTATCCCAATCCGATGAGCAATCATTTTAATGCAAGCCGCTGCAGAGGCC
>CAIVAX010000410.1 GCA_903903935.1 uncultured Hyphomicrobiales bacterium
CATGATCCCAAAACCGATGTCACAAGCGGCCTTCTGATCGCCGATGTGGCAGGCTATCGCTTTTCCGATACGGAAGTGGCGGGCATGATCCGCCTCTCACTGATTGGCGGACATGTCGTGCCCAAAAATTTTCTGGGCAGTGTGCTACGCCATTTCGCGCAAGATCAAGCGCTGCTAGATCAATTATACGCCGCGCCCGAACTCATCCCCGATGCGATTGAGGAAATGCTGCGCCTCTATTCGCCCAATCAGGCTTTGGCGCGCACCACCACTTGCCCTGTCGATATTCGCGGCCAAACCATAGGCGCGAATGAACCTGTCGCCCTGCTCTTTCTCTCCGCCAATCGTGATGAAGAGATTTTTGAACGGCCTGATGAGTTCATCCTTGGGCGTAAGCCCAATAAGCATATTGCCTTTGGCTATGGACAACATGCCTGCATTGGCCAGCCCTTTGCTCGCATGCAGGCGCGCGTCATGGTGGAGGAACTGGTCAAACGCGTTGAAAAAATCACTCTTCTCGGCGCCGTCGAAAATGCTGTCTGGCCAGAATATGGTGTGGCAGCAATGCAGGCCGTGCTCGATCCACGGATAAATTCAATCTGAGTGCAATCTAAAGACTAATGAGGGAGTTTAAGATGACAAGCAACACAACAAGCAATTTCACCCGCCGGCAGATTGTAAAAGGTGGCACAGCCTTGGGCGCGTCTCTTGGTATGGGCCTACCTTTGAGTGCGGCCGATGAGGCCAGTCTGGTCGCTCTGGCCAAGAGCGAGGGCACGGGCATGCTCTATTCGGTGATCGAGCCCACAATTCTGCAAGCACTCGCCAAAGCCTTTGGCGATAAATATGGCGTGAAGCTAGACTTCGAGCGCCTGGGCACAGGCCCGCTCAGCCAGCGTTATGCGGCAGAGGCGGAAGCTGGCAAAGTGACAGCCGATATTGTGATGCTCGGCGACAAGGCTTTTCTGGAAAGCGCGCGCGAAAAAGGCTGGCTCGGCCAGCCCCAACTCATTCCCGCCAATCTGCCCAATGGCGTGCAAGATGGCACTTTGGCAACTGTCGCTCTCAATCCTGAATCTCTGGCCTGGAATACCAGCCTTGTGACCGAGCGCCCCAAGAGCTGGGAGATTTTGATTGATCCCAAATATGCCAAACGCGTGTCTGTCTTTGATCCGCGCAATTCCATTTTGGGCGTGAAATGGTATTCGCTGATCCGCAAAGCCTATGGCGATGAGTTTTTGCGTAAGCTCGCTGTACAGGCTACCTTTGCGCCCAGCGTCGTGCCAGCCATTCAACAGGTTGCCGCCGGCGCCATGGCCATGTATGCGCCCTCCATCCATGTGGCCGTGGATGCACTCAAGCAAAAGGGTGCGCCGATTGATGAAGCCTTCTTTGCTCCAGCCTCAACGGGCGCCATTATCGCAGGCCTGTCCAAAAAGGCACCCCATCCCGCCATTGCCAGCCTGCTGATGAATTTTGTACTGACCGCTGAAGGACAGGCGATTCTGAACAAGGATAATTTCTCGCCCCTGCCCAATGTGCCCGGCGCCCGCACAGATTCCCCCGCTATGACCGAAGTCAGCGATGCCGCAGCCAAAGCTGAATTGCCGCAGATTTTGCAATTGCTGAATCTGGCTTAAGGCCTCAGCACTTAGCCAAAAGACAATCGCCTATAAACTCAAACGCGAGACAGAGTCACATCTGCTCGCGTTTATTTTTGGGAACCTACACAAGATCATCATGCTCGATGAAATGGCCCCTAGCGGCCTTTAATCGTCAAGGGCACAGACAGAGCCCCAATCTCTGGAATCTTGGCCACCAAGACTTCGCCATTAACGTCAAAATGCGATGTGCGCGCCAGCAGCTCTTCGAATGCAATGCGCAATTCCAGCCGCGCCAGATTCATCCCTGCACATTGATGCGGGCCACGGCCAAAAGCCATATGATCACGAATATTGGGGCGGTCTAGAATAAACTGCGTGGGATCAGGAAACACATCCTCATCGCGATTGGCCGAGGCATAGACCAGCGCAATCGCCTCATCTTTGAGAATCTCGCGACCGCCAAATTCAACATCGCGATTGGCTGTGCGCGCAAAGCCACGATAAGGCGTGTAGAGCCGCAAAAACTCTTCCAAAGCCGCAGGTATGAGCTCAGGCTCGGCGCGCAATTTGTGTTGCAAATCTGGATGACGGGAGAGATGCACGCAAATCGAGCCTATCACCACGCTGGGCGCAACAATGCCAACAACCAACACTTGCCGCACTGTGCCAAGGATCAGTTCATCCGCAAAGGGCTGACCATCCACCCGCGCGGCCAACAGCGCCGAAGTGATATCAATCGCAGGATCCATGGGCTCTTTTTTGCGCCGCGCGATCAAATCGCGCGCCAGTTCATAAAGTCGCAGACTGGTGGGCTTCATCAGCTCAAAATCAGCCGCCTCTACCGCATGCACAAAATCAGCGCCAGCCACACGCAGAGTCTCGACTTGATCTTCTGGTAAATTCATCCATTCGCCAAACACGCGCACAGGCATATGCGCGCCAAATTCCTTGCATATATCCCCCTGCCCACGCGCCACCAAAGGATCGATCAGCTCAATAACAATGCGCCTGATGACAGGCTCCAAAGCCCGCATGCGCTCAGGCACAAACAGCGGATTGAGCACGCGCCGATAAGGCGTATGTTCGGGCGGATCAAGATGCAAAGGCGGACGCCGGCCGGTAAACGCAATTTTGGGTACGACATTCTGCACAGAGGTGATGAAGGTCTCACTTTCACTGGCCGCCCGCTCAACATCCTTATATTTGGTCAAAGCCCAATAACCACCCAGCGCATCGGTATGCGCAACAGGACAACGCTGGCGCAGCTCGTCATAAAGTCCGAAAGCTGAATCAAAAGTCTCAGGACCCGTGGGATCGAAATCTTGCGGAATGTGTCGGCGCTCGCTCATCATCATCTCATTTGGCACGGGGCGGAAGACATTGATAACAGCCTTATCTTGGCGTTATTTATTTTGATCCGCAAGGCCAAAGTCAATTACTGAACAAAGGCCCGCTCTTGCAGACTTTTGTTTGTCTCAGAATGAGTTTAGTTGGAGGTCAGTGGTTGTGTTTTAATTTGGTCATGAGAGCTGATCACTCAACACGCTATGGTTCAAAGCGCGAGTTCTCGTTATCTGTAAAAGCTTGTGTTAAAAGAGAGCAGTCAG